>JAZRJO010000038.1:0-3675 GCA_045645825.1 Acetatifactor sp.
TTACTTTGAAGTATATTGCAGGAGTAGATATCGGCAATTCAACAACGGAAGTGTGTATCGGCGAAATAAGCGCAGGCAGTAGCGTGCGCTTTTTGGCAAGCACTTCATGCCCTACAACCGGAACCAAAGGTACGGTTGCTAATATTCATGCAATTAAATCAGCTTTAAAAGGTGCCATGAGCAAGATTGGCAGAGAAGTCAGTGATTTGTCCCTGATCCGTCTCAATGAAGCAGCGCCTGTTATCGGTGATACCGCCATGGAAACATTGACAGAGACGATCATCACGGACTCCTCTATGATCGGTCACAACCCATCTACACCTGCCGGTGTAGGTCAGGCGGTGGGAGAGATTCTGCGTTTTGGGGAAGAGAGACGGACGGTGCCGGGTAAATCTTACATCCTGGCAGTGCCCAAGGAGTATCCTTATGAGGCTATTGCTGAGATCGTAAACCGTATTGCCCAGGATATTGATATTGTGGGTATTATTCTGCAGGCGGACGAAGCAGTGCTGGTGGAGAATCGTCTGAAGAAGAAGATTCCCATCATTGATGAGGTGGCAAGGATCGACAAGTTGCCGGGAGGCGTGTTGGCTGCCATTGAGGTGGCTCCGCCGGGTCAGACCATCCGCATGCTTTCCAATCCTTACGGTATTGCTACTTTATTGAAATTAAATGCAGAAGAGACACGGGTGATCACGCCCATTGCCAAGAGCCTGATCGGCAAGAGAAGCGCAGTAGTACTCAAGACACCGGGCGGTAATGTACAGGAGAATGTACTTCCTGCAGGTGAGATCACGTTTATCGCAGACAATAAGAGTTCTATCAATATAGATGAAGGTGCTGAGAAGATCATGAAGGCAGTGTCCGATGCAGGTACTATCACAGATGTGATCGGTCAGCCCAATACGAATATCGGCAATATGTTTGCCAAGATTAGAAGTACTATGAAAGAGCTGAATGGTACTACGGAAGAAGTACACATTACAGACATTTTGGCGGTGGATACCATGGCGCCGGTACTGATATCGGGAGCTTTGGCCGGAGAGACCTGTCTGGAGAAGGCAGTGGGTGTGGCTGCAATGGTAAGAACCCAACAGCTTCCCATGCAGAGAATCGCAGAGAGGTTGAAGGCTGAACTGGGCATTGAAGTGGTGGTGGCCGGTGTGGAAGCAGTCATGGCAAGTCTGGGAGCTTTGACCACTCCCGGTGTGAAACTGCCACTGGCTATGCTGGATATGGGCGGTGGTTCTACAGATGCAGCTTTGGTAAATGAGAATGGTCAGGTGAGAATCATCCACCAGGCAGGCGCCGGTGAGTTGGTTTCCATGTTGATCCAGATTGAACTGGGATTGTCTGACAGGCATGTAGCTGAGCAGATCAAGAAATATCCTCTTGCCAAGGTGGAGAGCCTGTTCCACATGCGCATGGAGAACGGTCAGATCAATTTTGTAGAAGATTCCATTGATCCCAGGTTCTATGGAAGAGTGGTAATGCTTTCGGAAAGCGGACTGATTCGCATTGAGGAAGATATTCCTATGGAAAAGATCGTTCAGGTGAGAAGAGAAGCAAAGCAGAAAGTGTTTGTGACCAATGCCATCAGAGCCTTGAAAGCAGTGGCACCGGATCATAATCTGAAGAAGATACCCAATGTAGTATTGGTGGGCGGCTCCGCAGAGGATTTCGAGATTCCGGAGATGCTCATGGAAGAGTTTGCAAAGTATATGATCGTCTGCGGACGGGGTAATATCCGCGGCAGCGAAGGACCCAGAAACGCCGTGGCTACAGGGTTGGTACTGTCAGCCATTGGGGATTAAGGCGGTGCTTAAAATGATTGTAAAAAGACCTTCGATATATATATATACAGATAGTCCTAACCAGACGGTGCTTCGTGAAATATGCTCCGGCATCGAGGAGGAAGGCGTGTTTTATGAGGTGACGGAACAGATAGGTCAGGATCTGAATGCACTTGCCTGGTCCGCAGCCAATGATTCCATGCTGGGATCCGGCATTGGAATAAAAGGTGACAGCGCTGCGTTTTTGATCCGAGGTTTGAAGCAGGGACAGAATATCCAGTATTATGCCCATCCTTCCGAGGAAGAGAGCAGGAGGCTGGGAGCTAACAGCGCGAGGGCCATTAAGAAGCAGCCGTTTAAGGGCGTGTAGAGGCCTAAGAAAAGGAGTTGTCCATGAAAATATATACCAAAACAGGAGATGGCGGAACCACTTCTCTTATGAATGGTGTCCGGGTCTCAAAGTCAGATGATAGAATAGAGCTTTTGGGGACCATCGATGAACTGAACAGTCATATGGGGCTTGCTAAGGTGGTGGCAGAGGATGCTGTGAAAGAGACCCTGTCTAAGATTCAGAGTGAATTGATCGGCATCATGGCCGGTATCGCCGATCCCCGTGATCAGAAATATAAAGTGAAAGAAGAGCAGATTTCTTTTCTGGAGAAGGAAATCGATAGAATAGAGGACTCTTTTCAGAGAGAAATGAAGTTTGTCCTTTACGGAGGATGCGAAGCTTCAGCACGGCTTGATGTAGCAAGAGCTGTGGCCAGGAGAGCAGAGAGATGCTTTCGCAAAGTTTCACTGCGGTACGGGGCAGATAAAAATGCGCTTCAGTATGTGAATAGATTGTCGGATTTTCTTTATATTTCGGCAAGGTATGCGGATTATCTGTGGGAGCAGAAAGGGCAGGATGGCAATAAGGGTGACTCTAATACAGCAGTCAGCAAAGAACTCAGTAGCTCTCAGGTGGAAAGTATTGTGAAAGAAATTTTAAAAAATATGTGATAGAACGATAAAGTCTTGAATGTATAATTCGAGGCTTTTATTGTTGAGCAACTATGAATAGAAATATGCATACCGCATATAATATGTACATAATGTACACTGTTGACATTATGCACATATTATATTATAATGGAGGTATGTAAAGGAGATGATAGAGATGTTATTGAAACAAGCGACTGATGTAAGAAAAGAGTGGAGTGCCTCTTGTGATGGAGTTATTCATGATAAACCGATTTTTATTAAAAGAACAAGAGATAAAATGTGGTTTTCTAATTTGGATACCATGTCCCAAATTCTGAATGCATATACATTTACTGCATCAAAATATGTGGAAGATGATGGTACTGTTACACTATCGTTAAATGAGATTGATTTGATTGAAAATGGAGCGACAGAAGTAGAAGCGCGTCTGGCTTTGGCTAATAGCATTCTGGAATACTCTACAGAATATTATATGAATTATGAATTATATTCTCACGCGCCTAACAGAAAAGCACATGTGCCATATATTTTTAAAGCGTTGATCATGGATGATCCGAAGGAGATAGGGGAGAGTATTCGATGCCAAGATGGAAAGAACTAAAGAGATTTTGTGAAAGAGACGGTTGGGAATTATATAAAGTTACGGATCATTATTTTTATAGGAAGATAGATGATGATGGAAGTATTCGAATGACAAAAGTCTCTAAAGGATCAGGGGAAATTCACAGTAGGATGTGGAAAGAGATATTGAAGAAACAATTGCAGGTTACGCAGGAATATTTTAATGAGCATATATAAAAACGCAGCTTAACTTTGGCAAGTGAGGGCTGCTTTTGCCGTCTATAATTACTCTATATGGTATTATTTGTAAAATAATAATATTTTATTGAAACAATCC
>JAZRJO010000039.1:0-3246 GCA_045645825.1 Acetatifactor sp.
AGGAACAACTCCTTGGCTCACAGAACGACATGGCTACGATCCGACTTTACAGAACCTTAGCTTTCTTCTCATTATATTCCTTCATGGCTTCCAGACCACCCTGTTTCTTCAGCCACTTGAATACTTTACCACAGATGTAAATGCCATATGCAAGCGGTGTATTGTACAGGGAATCGTTGTCTGCATGAATCTTATACTTCAACATGGTAGGTGTGCCGGGCAGCACATCCTCTGTGATCAGATCTTCTCTGATGATTACGATCACCACACCTGCAGGTCCGATATTCTTCTGCACACCGCCGTAGATCACACCATACTTGGTCACATCAACGGGTTCGGAGAGGAAACAGCTGGACACATCGGAAACCAATGTCTTACCCTTGGTGTTGGGTAAGGTCTTATACTTGGTTCCATAAATGGTATTGTTCTCACAAATATACACATAATCAGCATCTTCGCTGATAGGCAGATCAGAGCAGTCAGGGATATAAGAGAAGGTCTCATCCTCTGAAGAAGCGATCTTGTTGGCTTTACCATAAAGGCATGCCTCCTGATAAGCCTTCTTGGCCCACTGACCGGTTACGATATAGTCAGCCACTTTGTTCTTCATCAGATTCATGGGAATCATGGCAAACTGCTGGCTTGCACCACCCTGTAAAAATAATACTTTATAATTATCGGGAATATTCATAAGCTCTCTTAAGTCAGCTTCAGCTTCTTTAATAATTGTCTCATAAGCCTTAGACCTGTGGCTCATCTCCATAACGGACATTCCTGTCCCCTTGTAGTCAAGCATCTCTTCTGCTGCTTCACGAAGCACTTCTTCAGGCAATACTGCCGGTCCTGCTGAAAAATTATAAACTCTGGACATTTCTTTTCCTCCACTCGTTAAAATTATAACTAATTTTAAATATAACAATCATTTTAGTCTTTTCGTTCGCTTTAGTCAACTGCATTGTTAAATTATTTTTATTTTTAGTACCAAAGTACTATTTTGAACTAATAGAACATTACAACCGGGATTCCAACCTCAACATTTTCAAAAATTTTCTTCATAGCTTCATAAGGAGTATTAATACACCCATGAGAACCATTATTTTTGTAGATATCACCACCAAAGCTATTCCTCCAGCTTGCATCATGGATGCCAATGTTACCATTGACAGGCATCCAATATCTTACAAAAGAAGCATACCCGGCACCTCTGAGTGTTCTGTTGCGCTGCATGGAATAGACACTGTAAATTCCCTCCGGTGTTCCCATACGTTTACCGGTACATCCTGTTACAATATCCGTATCTACCAGGCATTCACCATCCAGATACAAATACATCTTTTGTTCTGTCATATCTATTTCAATATAGGTATCTCCAATATCGTTCTTCCCTCTATGATATGCACTTCTCTTATAGTTCGGAACATGCAAGCAGCTGACCTGTTCAGTCAATGCCTTGTATAAAAACTCTTTTTCCTTATCACGGTCTATCAATGTCCCATAAGAGCCTTTCTTAAGCGTTATGATATCTCCCCTGGTGGATTGAAACGTTCTTTCCTTGTTAAAAGTATCATATTCATCTACAAGAGCATCTATGAACGCATCAACCTTTTCTTTGGAAATATACAAACTTCCATCTTCTTCTCTTTTAAAAGAACCATCTTCTGATCTTACCAGAAATCCACTGATATCAGAGGCTGTCAGTTTTATCTGTTCATCTCCCATATCATAGACGATTACAAGACTCTGAAGTGTCTGAACCATCTCCCATTCTGCCAATATGGCTTCCTGCTGTAATGTAAGCACATAATCTTCATAAAAATCAGATTCCTTAAGCTCAATCACATATTCCGCTTTCATCAAATCATCTGCTATTGTAGTCTTATCAGACCACTGTAAAATTTTTTGCAGATCGGAACGCAAAAATTCATAAGCCTTCTTTTCGTTTAAGCGTTTTTGGGTGGTGTCTTTCAGTTGATAACCTTCCTCTGTCAGTTCGATGGATACTTGGACTTCTTTCTCCCGTTCCTCTATTACAAAAGGTAAATCATCCCAAAAAGCCCGTAATTTTTCTTCCTCATAAGTAAACTCAGGTCTTAACAAGGTCTCATTCTGTTTACCAAGTCTGACTACCCACAAAAAGGGATTCTGTGTGGATAGATATTCTTTTAAAACAAAGGTATAATCTCCTTTTAAAGAAATATCTTCCGGTGTCAATACAAAGCTTCTGCCCTCAGGATCCACAATATAAATACTTGGAGCTTTGGTCTTATCCAAAAGCTCCAAGTTTACTTCTTCAATGGCCTTTCCGGTGCAATAAACTCCGTTGATCCATGTGTTTACAGAAAACCCCTTACTGTAATACCTCGCAATTACCAGATAGATAACTGCCGCACAGATACACAGTAATACAACTCCCATCACGATCTTTCGTACTTTATTCATTTATCTGCCCCCGACGCAGCCTTACAGATACCGGTCTATTGTGCCTGCTTATTTTTCAGATCATCTCCGTCAAACACTTCGCTGATAGGCGCTCCTGCCGGAACCATAGGGAACACCTTATCATCTTCCGGAATTACACATTCGATCAGTACAGGTGCTTTCAATTCCAGTGCCTTTATGATGGCAGGCTCTACCTCTTCCTTTGTAGTCACACGGATCGCTGCACAGCCCAAACCTTCAGCAACCTTGCAGAAATCAACCTTATCATTCAAAATGGTCTGAGAATATCTCTTATCATAGAATAAGGTCTGCCACTGGCGTACCATGCCAAGTACATGGTTATTGATCACCACTTGAATGATCGGAATATGATAGCGGCTTGCCGTAGCAAGTTCATTCATGTTCATGCGGAAACATCCGTCACCGGCAATATTGATACATACCTTGTCCGGCTGACCAACCTGGGCACCGATACAGGCACCAAGACCGTATCCCATGGTTCCAAGCCCTCCTGAAGAAAGGAACGTACGGGGACTGGTATATTGATAATATTGTGCCGCCCACATCTGATGCTGTCCTACATCTGTAGTAATGATAGCCTTTCCATCTGTCACTTTATCGATTGTTTCGATCACATAAGGACAAGACAATGTTGCATCATCATATTTCAGTGGATATTTTGCCTTCATATCCTGAATATGTGTCATCCATTGGCTGTGATCCTGCCTCGTCAATCTGTCATTGATCACGGACAAAATGTCCTTCAGATCACCAATAACTGCAGCATCCGCATGGATATTCTTGTTG
>JAZRJO010000040.1:0-5892 GCA_045645825.1 Acetatifactor sp.
CCTGAGTATTGTCTTCCTAAGACCGCTGGCCTCCGACTTATTGGCAGGATAAGTTAACAAACTTCTGTCTTCCATGGGAGTTGAATGCAGGAGAACAGCGCACATTGCTTTCTGCCTGCCCCAAAGGATTTGCAGAAAAGATCATTTATGGGCACCTGCCCATGATGATCACTGCCAACTGTGTGGTGCGAACTACTTCAAGCTGTGTTTGTGGATCGGATGCAAATGCTACAGCTTATCTTACCGACAGATATAAGAAGCAGCTCCCTGTGGCACTAAATTGCGATCATTGTATGAATATCATATACAACAGTGTTCCATTGTCCCTTCACGGAACAATGAACAAATGGATAAATTTGACCCATAACCGACTGGATTTTACGGTAGAAGACAAAGTAGAGACGAAACGTGTACTGGCATATTTTATACAGGCCGTGGGAGAGAAGGAATCTGCACTTCCTTTTACAGAATATACTACCGGTCATGAGAAACGTGGAGTAGAGTAAATCATGTTTGCTTTGTTACAGGAATATATTACAGAATTATCAAAATATGTGATCACCATATGTATGGCTTTTTATACCTTCGAATGCTTCATGGTATTCAGTCCCTGGATCAAGGACAAAAGCGGTATTTATTTCAGGCAGAGCTTCTGGCTCTTCATGATACAGTCAGTTTGCTTTGCTGATCTTGCAATGGAATCACGAAATAAGGATTATATCTTCTTTTATGCTTTTGTACAGGTATTCCTGTTCGCCACTTTATTTTTTGTAAAAATTATTTATGAAAACTGTAATCGTCTGCTTTTGAATAATATGTGCCTGCTGCTGGGTGTGGGATTCTGTATGATATCAAGGTTATCTTTCCAGAAGGCCTTAAGACAATATGTAATCGTCCTTCTGTCACTGGTGATTGCAATGTTTTTGCCCTATCTTTTGAACCGATTTACTGTCTGGAAAAAGTTGACCTGGTTTTATGGTGCTTTTGGCACATTTCTTTTGAGCATTGTACTAATTTTGGGAGAAGTGACTCATGGTTCTAAGATTACCTTTACGATCAAGCAAATCACTTTTCAGCCCTCTGAGCTTGTAAAGATCCTATTCATTTTCTTTCTGGCGGCTGCACTTTGTGAGAATCCTTCGTTCAAAAGATTGGCAATTACAGCTGTTCTTGCGGGAATACAGGTGATTGTTCTGGTCTTGTCCAAGGATCTTGGTAGTGCGTTACTGTTTTTTGTGGCCTTTTTGTTCATGGTCTTTGTGGCAACAAGAAATTATTGGTATTTCCTGGCCGGAATCATTGGCGGAAGCCTGGCTGCCGTGGGGGCATATCATATTTTTGACCATATCAAAGTACGGGTACTTGCCTGGCGTGATCCCTGGTCTTATATTGATAAACAAGGGTATCAGATCACCCAGTCACTTTTTGCCATTGGAAGCGGTAACTGGTTCGGTATGGGATTATTCCAGGGAGATCCCGGTGCCATACCTTATGTGGAAGCTGACTTCATCTTTTCCTCCATATGTGAGGAGCTGGGCGTGATCTTTGGCATCTGTCTGATCCTGGTGTGCTTAAGCTGCTTTCTGCTAATGATGGATATCGCTGTAAGGCAAACGGATATGTTTTACCAACTGATTGCTTATGGGCTTGGAATCATCTATATCTTCCAGATCTTTCTGACCATCGGCGGTGGCATTAAATTTATTCCTTTGACAGGAGTTACCTTACCCTTTGTAAGCTTCGGGGGAAGCTCTTGTCTTGCTACTATGATTTTGTTTTTTGTGATACAATCACTGTTCATTCGATTGAAAAAGGAAGGAGAGAATCGTCTTGTCAGAAAAAAGAAAACAGGGACACAAGCGTGAGATCATGTTTACAACCTGGTTCTTTGCTGTTCTTTTTGTGGCCATGATCGGATATCTGGGGCATTTTACTGCTACCAGCGAACAGGAGATGATCAATAACAGCTACAATTCCAGGCAGGAGATCCTGCTTTCTCAGAACTACAGAGGTACCATTTATTCCAAGGACGGCGATATCCTGGCCCATACAGTCCTTGACGAAAAGCAAAAGGAAACAAGAAAGTACCCCTATGAAAACTTGTTTTCTCATATTGTGGGATATTCCACCAACGGACGAATGGGAGTAGAAGCACTGGGCAATTACTATCTGTTCAACAGTAATACCGCGCTGTCCCAAAAGGCTGCCAATAACATAGCCGGAAGAAAAAATCCCGGAGATAATATCTACACTACCCTGGATACTGATCTGCAACAGGTAGCTTACGATGAACTTGGCGTATATAAAGGTGCAATCATTGTAACAGAGGTTAAAACCGGCAAGATTCTTGCACTGGTGTCTAAACCGGACTTTGACCCCAATGAAATCTCAGATATCTGGGGCGAACTGATAAATAACAGACAAAGCAGTGTACTGTTAAACAGAGCTACACAAGGCCTATATCCTCCCGGCTCTACCTTTAAAATGATCACGGCGCTGGAATATATCCGAGAACATCCGACAGACTATAACGCATATGGGTATCACTGTAGCGGAAGCTATCAGAATGGCGATGCAAAGATACAATGTTATCACGGTACGAAGCATGGGAGCATTGATTTTGATATCTCCTTCGCCAAATCCTGCAATGCCTCATTTGCCAATATCGGCATGAGCCTTGATAAGGAACTTTTTTCTGAAACATTGAAACAGCTGTTATTTGATGAAAAGCTTCCTTTAACGCTGCAACACTCCAAAAGCTCTGTAACAGATCTTGGGTCCATTTCTGATGCTGACATGATGCAGACATCCATTGGTCAGGGTAAAACCCAGATGACGCCGATACACCTGAACATGATAACAGCTGCCATCGCAAATCAGGGCAAGATCATGAAGCCTTATGTGATAGACCGGGTAGTGAGCGATACCGGCAATGTGATCAAAAGCTTTCGTCCGGAAACCTATAAGCAGATTATGACGGAAGAAGAGGCTGCCATATTGACTAAAATGATGGCAGTAGTGGCAGAGACCGGAACGGCAAAGAAACTGAAAAATACTTACTACACAGCTGCAGGCAAGACCGGTTCTGCCGAATATAACGATAATAAAAGCGACAGTCATGCATGGTTTACAGGATTTGCACCGGTGGAAGATCCGGAAATTTGTATCACCATTATCGTAGAAGGGGTAGGATCCGGAGGTGATTATGCTGTACCTATGGCGAAGCGCATTATGAATGCTTATTTTAGAGGAACTGCTTATGGGGTGGAGTAACGGTATGCGGCGAGCGACGTTTAGCGAGCGCCATTCGCAAAGTTGCACCTGCGGTGCTCTCCGCCGCTTCGCGGCTATCTTCTCTGGCTGAACTGGTTTTGTAAAAAGTAGTTGCGCAAATGTGTTTTTTGTTCTATACTTGTATATAAGTCAGTAAGTGACACACCAAATCAGGAGGAATTGCAAAATGATTGAAGCAACAAGCTGTGGTGGTGTGGTAATATTTCGTGGGAAGATTTTGCTTTTGTACAAGAACTATAAAAATAAGTACGAGGGCTGGGTCCTTCCCAAAGGTACCGTAGAGCAGGGAGAAGAGTATAAGGAGACAGCCCTGCGGGAGGTTCTTGAGGAATCAGGAGCCAAAGCCTCCATTATCAAGTATATCGGTAAGAGTGAGTATTCTTTTTCGATTCCGGAGAATACCGTGTCCAAAGAGGTACATTGGTATCTGATGATGGCGGATAGTTATTACAGCAAACCACAAAGAGAAGAGTTCTTTGTAGATTCAGGATTCTACAAATACCATGAAGCCTACCATCTGTTAAAATTCTCAAATGAAAAACAGATTCTGGAGAAGGCTTACAACGAATATCTTGACCTTAAGAAAAATAATCTCTGGGGCAACCGGAAGTATTATTAGTCTTTTCGGTAGATTCAGGCGAAAGGGGGATCTTGCGGTAAATGGCTTTAAAGCTGACATATTACCATAAGCTGTACCATAGTGATAGTATAAGTGAACGCCAGTTGGAAAAAATAAAAAAACAGTTGGGAAAAAAGCCGCTTTTATGTAATGTATTTTTGATCACCCCTGCTGCAAATACCGATGATCTGCTGGAATTTTATCACAGCAGGCAGCTTGCACAAAAATATTATCATGATCACCCGCCATATGTCATTGGCATCACCAGAACCTATGGGGAAGCAGTGATCATGATACAGGGCCTGGTACAGGAATGTCTTGATTCCCGGGGAGATTGCGCACTCAGGGAGTATTTGTTATGTTAGGAATCATCTTAAAAATATTAGTTCTGTTAGGCTGGTTGTTACTTTTTGTGACAATCTTGCTATTATCCCTGCTTTTACTTGTGGCAATTTATCCTATCAGTTACCGCATTTGGTGGGAGAAGAATGCTGAGCACATGTCTGTGAAGGCTAAGGCATCATGGCTTGCGGGGGTTCTGAATGTTCGTTTTGAATATCCTGCGCCGGGAAATGTAGTGGTGAAACTTTTCGGTATTACAGTGTATGATTCCGGTAAAGCGAAGGAAGAACCGGGCAAGAAAAAGTCTAAAGCAAAAAAGACAGCAACTGTTGGAACCGATGCAGGGCATGAGAATTCGGCCGATGGATCTGATGCCACACGGGCTGATATAGGTGATGACACTAATGTTAAACAAGGCGAAATAAGTAGTGGCTGTGATGTGATGCGGGGTGATATGAACAGCGGCACTGACACAGAGAGAAATGATACAGACAAGACTGAGACGGTCAGTGCTGCATTCGATGCCGATAACGATGGTGGATTAAAAGCACGTATCTGTAACACAATAGAAAAGATAAAAACCAAAGTAAAACAGATTATAGAGAATATCAAAAATATCCGGGAACTGGCAGCATACTATATAAAAATTCTAAAAGAAGAAGATACCAACCAGTTATTATCCAAGATATTTACAGGATCCGGTAAACTCTTAAAATGCATCCGCCCCAGAAAAATAAAAGGACAGATCCTTCTGGGTACCGGCTCCCCTGACACCACAGGATATGCCATGGCTGTATACGGTATTCTTTCCCCTTATTTGGGGCAAAATTTAGTATTAACACCGGATTTTGAGGATAAGGTGTTTAAAGGCCGCTTATTTGTAAAAGGCCGCATCATTGTAGGAATATTGCTGATTCACGCAAGTAAGATCGCATTAGACCGCAGGTTTCATTTGTTTCTAAAAAAGTTAAAAAGGGAGGTCATATAAATGGCAGATAAAGATAATCAATTTCAAGGTGTAGTAGATTCCCTGTTAAAAGGCATGGATGCAGTGCTTTCGGCAAAAACCGTAATAGGAGAGCCGGTTCACATCGATGATACCATTGTGCTGCCCCTTGTGGACATTAGCTTTGGTGTGGGAGCAGGTGCAGGCAACAATAACCAAAAAGGCTCTGCCTCGGGCGCAGGCGGTTTGGGCGGAAAAATGACTCCCAGTGCCGTACTGGTGATCAAGAACGGCACTACAAGGCTTGTAAATATCAAGAATCAGGATACTGTGACCAAGGTGCTTGATATGATCCCTGATCTGGTAGATAAATTTACATCGAAGAAAGAGGAAAGCGGAGTTTCTGACAAAGAAGCTGTAGATGTGGCGTTTCCTGAAGAGAAAATGTGATTTTGTAGTAGGATATTACGATTGATCTTTTTGTAAGCTGCGTGGCATTTTGTACACAAAGAGTTCCTTTGGTCAAAATGCCGCCTTTTTATTTCTCCGCTAATGCAACATTTCGTGATAGTAGAACAAATATATATTTGTGAGCATATGATAATAACAAGAGACAAAAGGAGATGTCCGAATGAATCTTCGAAAATTAATAGGTCTACTGTCTTTTTTTACAGCTATTGGAATGTTGATA
>JAZRJO010000041.1:0-2567 GCA_045645825.1 Acetatifactor sp.
ATGGAGAAACAGATGAAAGCAGAGCGTGAGAGACGTGAAGCTGTAACCAGAGCTGAAGGTGAGAAGAAAGCTAAGGTACTGGTAGCCGAAGGTGAAAAAGAATCCGCAATCCTCCGCGCCGAGGCAGAGAAGCAGTCTGCAATTCTTCGCGCAGAAGCTGAGAAAGAAAAGATGATCCGTGAGGCTGAAGGTGAAGCAGAGGCTATCCTCAAAGTACAGCAGGCTAACGCAGACGGTATTCGTATGCTGAAAGAAGCCGGTGCAGATGAAGCGGTCCTGAAGATGAAGAGTCTGGAAGCCTTCGCCAAGGTAGCTGACGGTCAGGCCACAACCATTCTGCTACCCGCAGAATTACAAGGAATCGCCAGCCTTGCCGCAACCCTGAAAGAAACTGCCAAGTAATGTATTGCAAAAATAATAGGCAAAGGGATGCCCGTTCACTCATTAGGGCATCCCTTGTATTTTTTACGAAAAACTTACTTTTTGGCCCATTCTCCTCTTGCATTTGGGCCATGAATGAGATATAGTTATTGTATATGCCATTAGGAGGTTTATAGCATGAATTTAAAGGGACGCGATTTTTTGAAGCTTCTGGATTTTACATCAGAAGAGATTACATATTTATTAGATTTGGCAGCAGACTTAAAGGCGAAGAAGAAGCAGGGCATTCCGGTGGATACACTGCGCGGCAAGAATGTGGCTTTGATTTTTGAGAAGACCAGTACTCGTACCAGATGTGCTTTTGAGGTGGCAGCCCATGATCTGGGAATGGGTACTACTTATCTGGATCCCTCCAGCTCTCAGATCGGAAAGAAGGAGAGTATTGCAGACACTGCCAGAGTTCTGGGCGGGATGTTTGAGGGAATCGAATATAGAGGTTTTGGGCAGGATATCGTGGAGGAACTGGCCAAGTATTCTAAGGTGCCGGTGTGGAATGGTCTGACCAATGAATTTCATCCTACCCAGATGCTTGCCGATCTTCTGACCATTCGTGAGCATTTCGGTCATGTGGAAGGGATCAAGCTGACTTATATGGGCGATGCCCGTTATAACATGGGCAATTCCCTGATGGTGGCCTGTGCGAAGATGGGTATGCACTTTACAGCCTGCACCACGCAGAAATATTTTCCTGATAGTGCGCTGGTGGCAGAGTGTTGTGAAATTGCGGACCAGACCGGCGGTACCATCACTTTGACAGAAGATGTGATGGAAGGAACGAAAGGTGCAGATGTGATTTATACGGATGTGTGGGTATCCATGGGGGAACCGGATGAGGTGTGGTCTGAGAGAATTGCAGAGCTGAAACCTTATCAGGTCAATAAGGCTGCCATGGACAATGCCGGGAAGAATGCAATCTTTATGCATTGTCTGCCTGCTTTCCATGATCTGAATACTAAGATCGGTGTGCAGATCGCAGAGAAATTCGGCATTACGGAGATGGAGGTCACTCACGAGGTGTTTGAGTCTGCCCAGTCTCTTGTATTTGAAGAGGCTGAGAACCGTATGCATACCATTAAGGCTGTTATGGCTGCGACGCTGTAGGACAGCGGAGATTTAAGGAATGAGGATGGATGATTATAATCTTGCAGGGATCAGGAAGAAGCTTACAACCAAGTGGGTTGGCAGCAGATTGTCATTTTATGAATCAATAGATTCTACCAATCTGTGGGCCGGGCAAGAAGCTCAGAAGGGTGCACCCCACGGGACGCTGATCGTAGCTGATCTTCAGACATCAGGTAGAGGCAGACGGGGAAGAAACTGGGAGAGTCCGGCAGGTGTCAATATTTATTTCTCATTGATCCTGCGGCCAGACCTTGCTAAGGATAAAGCGTCTATGCTGACCATTACCATGGCACATTCGGTAAGTAAGGCCATAGCCCGCAAGACAGGGCTTGATTGCAAAATTAAATGGCCCAATGATATCGTAGTAAACGGCAAGAAGGTCTGTGGAATCCTTACGGAGATGGGATTTAATAAGGATGGAGGCTACTATGTGGTCGTGGGTGTAGGTATCAATGTGAGGTCACAGCATTTTGCTCCGGAGCTTGCAGATAAGGCCACCAGTCTGGAGGATGAGGATGGCGGGTTGCAAAAGTTATCAAGAAGTCACCTGCTTGCCGAAATCTTGGGTGCCTTTGAAGAGGACTATAAGAGTCTTATGGTATGTCAAGACCTGACAGGGATTTTAGAGAGTTATAACCATATGTTGATCAATCGAGATGCCCGGGTAAGAGTCCTGGACCCCAAAGGAGAATATGAGGGTGAAGCCTGTGGCATAACTAAAACAGGAGAGCTTTTGGTGAAGACTGCTGACGGTACAGTGGTACAGGTCTATGCCGGTGAAGTTTCCGTCCGGGGAATCTATGGTTATGTGTAGGAGATATATTTATGGATGATAAGAGGATAGTGCTCTGCGGAGCCAATGCCTATGAGCAGAAATATTATTTTAATGAGCAGTTGGACGCCATACAGGATTCTATTAAGGATGAGCTTAGGATTATCTGTGTGCTTTTTACAGAAGAGGTGGGCGGTATCTTTACCATCGTGTTTGAAGAGGATGGCACGTT
>JAZRJO010000042.1:0-2597 GCA_045645825.1 Acetatifactor sp.
GACATACGCACCACAACACCGTCACTTTAGAATTCAGAAAAAATTGCTCCCTGAGGCTTCTCTTGAAATTCCAAAGTCTTTCCTGTTTTAGGGTGTTTTAACACAATCTGGTAGGCACACAAAGCTACATTACGCACACCCATTCTCCGGCTGAGAACCTTGGACTGCTCACTGCTGTATCGGTCGTCACCCAAAATGGGAAGACCGGCATGGGATAACTGCGCACGGATCTGGTGAAAACGACCGGTATCAATGTGGATATCCAAAAGAGTCACCGGTTCCGGTGTGGACAACTCGCCAATGACACGGTATTGCATAACTGCTTTCTTGGGCGAAACCCCGCCTCCGGGCATCCGGTTATCCACCACGACGGCACTGCCGGAAACGGCATCTTTCCACAAGTAATCCACAAGTTCCCCAGACTTATCCACGCATTGTCCACATACAACTGCGTAATATTGTTTATTCAGGGTACCATTGGACAGCTGTGCAGTAAGTGCAGCGGCAGATTTGTCATCTTTGGCAAATACCAGAAGACCTTCTACCGGCTGGTCTAACCTGTGGATAACTCCCAGGTATGGTACACTTGCTCTATGATCCCCTACACGTTGCCTCCCGCCGCTTTGTTCCTTGGCACGTTGTTTTCCCATAAGATAATTCTTCAGCTCACTGACCATATCCTGCTGACCTACCTTGCCGGTCTGGGTGGCCAGTCCTGCAGGTTTATAACAGACCAGAATGTGGTCATCCTCGTATATCACTTTTGTTTTCATGACATTTATCCCTTTCGCAATCCTTTGGGGTAATGATTCTTCATCCACCCTCCTGCCAGTTTGCCCCAGCCGATGCCATAACCGTCAACGGTAATCAGGTACCAGCCTTTCTCACCCACAGCCGGGAAGGTCATGCCATTCAGATAATCTCTGGCCTGTCGACTGTCTGCGCTCAGATCATACGTGTATGTTACCTCTTCCGGCCGCAGTGCAAGGGCCAGTGCATGAGACGGTTCAAACCGTTTTTTCTTCATGGTACCCAGATGAAGCCCGGGGCGCAATACTTTCAGTCCCTTGGTGGCCGGCATGTCCGGCGGACACAGGTAAAGCTGGTCGCCGAATTTCAGGAAGATGCCCTTCTCTGCATGCCTACACTGTATAGGCTGCTTTAGATACTCTTTCTCAAATGCCAGATAATCCCCGCACTCCTTCTCAAAACTGTTCTTCCCCTTAGGAATTCCCTGCTCTATACCATTCCTTCCATAACAACGGTAGTCCTCAGATACCTCTCCCTGTCGTTTCAGCACTGCTGCATAATGTCCCTCGCCCTTTACCTTATGAGGCCACAGGCGCATATCTTTTATCAGAGTAAAATCCGTATGCCTGCTTAAGAACCGCTCCACGCTGCCCTCATCCTCAAAAGGCGCAAAAGTGCACGTGGAATACACGATCCGCCCACCGGGGCGCACCATCCCTGCTGCATAGTCCAAAATTTCATCCTGCCTGTCACCGCACATCTGCACATTTTCTTCACTCCACTGCTCACAAGCTTCCTCGTTTTTGCGAAACATCCCTTCTCCGGAACAGGGTGCATCCACCATGATGCGGTCAAAATAGTCCGGGAAGATCCCTGCCAACTTCTGTGGTGTTTCGTTTAACACCATGGCGTTCACAATTCCCATTCCCTCTATGTTCTCAGAAAGAATCTTAGCTCTTGCAGGATGGATCTCATTGCAGATCAAATTCCCCTGCCCCTCCATGGCAGCCGCTATCTGCGTACTCTTTCCGCCCGGAGCAGCACACAGATCCAATATTTTCTCCCCGGGCTTTGCCTCTAAAAGTGTGGCAGGCAGCATGGCACTGGGCTCCTGAATATAATAGGCACCAGCTTCATGATAGGGGTGCTTGCCGGGTTGGTCAACAGCCTCATAATAAAAACCTGTCTCCGCCCAAGGCACAGGCGATAGCTGAAAACTGCATTGCTTTACAAAATTTTCTGCCGAAGCTTTTAGTGTGTTCACCCGCAGGGCTTGATATTTATCATGGTCATAACTTGCCAGGAACTGCTCGTACTCGTCACCTAACATCTCTTGCATTCTTTGTAGAAATTTTTCCGGAAGCATAAAAGGTCCTTTCTGGTCATCCATTTTTTATTTAATCAATGTCTCCAACTCTTGGATGCTCTCTATAAAATGTCTCTCTACAGGCGAAAGCAACTCTTCCTGCTTTAGCTTGTATTTCTCATACTCCCCATAAGCCTTTTGAACGGCCTGCTGATGTGTCACCTTGCCTTTCGTGGTCAAAATATCACGTCTGGTCATTTTCAGGTAATCATCAATGGTTTCCAGCCAATCCTTCATGTACATGGGCTCATGGTTCAGAGCACGTACTTCTGCGATGTCCAAATACGCAGATACAATCTTATTTAATGCGTCCAGCTCCTGCTTGTCCAGATAGTTCTTCGCCACCTCTACATCTGACTGCTTAATGTGTTTTCCTTCCCAGGAAGTAAGCCCCATATGTTCCTTTTTTGCATCAGCTCTCTGAAAAATAATCTCTGCAGCGGTGTGTTGATGAGCAGCCCAATGCATTTTGTTCTGCACC
>JAZRJO010000043.1:0-3354 GCA_045645825.1 Acetatifactor sp.
AAGCTTGTCCGGAAGGCGGTGAGAGGTGCTTTCGTTGTTTTGATCTGCGTCTTAGAGAAAGTGCAAGAAGGGCAACACAGGGAGGATTTGATTACTTTGCCACCACCCTCACCATAAGCCCGCTTAAGAATGCTGCAAAATTGAATGAGATTGGACAGGCATTGGCATCGGAATATCAGATTCTGTGGCTACCATCTGATTTTAAGAAAAAGAATGGATATAAGAGATCTATTGAATTGTCAGATATTTATGGTCTCTATCGTCAGGATTATTGTGGCTGTGCTTATTCGAAGGCGGAACGGGAGCGACAGAAAACTTGACAAGTTTTGGAATTTCCGTTATGGTAAAAAGATAGCAGTAGGAGGAATTGTCCTCTGAGAAAGGAACGAAAGTTATGAAGAAGATGATCGATTTACTTACCCGGGAGATGGAAGCGGCGTTTGCGGCAGCAGGTTATGATGCTTGTCTGGGACGTGTGACCCTGTCCAATCGTCCTGATCTGTGTGAATATCAGTGTAATGGCGCTATGGCAGGCGCTAAACAGTATAAAAAGGCACCTATTATGATCGCAAATGATGTGGCAGCATGCTTAAAGGACAGCAAAGTCTTTCAGGAAGTCAATGCGGTGGCACCGGGATTTTTGAATCTGAAGGTGACAGAAAGCTTTTTGACAGATTACTTAAAGGGGATGGAAGCTGAGCCTAAGTATGGTCTGGAGATGCCGAAGCAGCCGAAGAAAATCATTATTGATTACGGTGGAGCCAATGTGGCAAAACCTCTTCATGTGGGACACATCCGCTCGGCAGTGATCGGAGAAAGTATCAAGCGTATTTGCCGTTATGCAGGACATGAAGTGATCGGTGATGTGCACCTGGGAGACTGGGGTTTACAGATGGGCTTGGTGATCACAGGACTGAGAGAGAGAAATCCTGAACTGGTATATTTTGATGAAAGCTATGAGGGAGAATATCCGAAAGAAGCTCCTTTTACTATTTCCGAGCTGGAGGAAATTTATCCGGCATCCAGTGCCAAGTCCAAAGAAGATCCGCAGTACAAGGCTCAGGCCATGGAAGCTACTTTTAAGCTGCAGAGCGGTGTAAGGGGTTATCGGGCTTTGTGGAAGCACATTCTGAATGTATCGGTTGCAGACCTTAAGAAGAATTACGGCAGCCTGAATGTGGAATTTGACCTTTGGAAGGGTGAAAGCGATGTGCATGACCGGATTCCCGGCATGGTAGAATATATGAAAGACGGTGGCTATGCCCATGAGAGCGAAGGTGCGCTGGTAGTGGATGTCAAAGAAGACACTGATACCAAAGAGATTCCACCTTGTATGATTCTGAAATCAGATGGTGCAGCTTTGTACAATACTACCGATCTTGCGACTATTATGGAGCGTATGGAGCTGTATGCGCCGGATGAGATGATCTATGTGGTGGACAAGCGTCAGGATCTGTATTTTGATCAGGTATTCCGCTGTGCGCGCAAGACGAAACTGGTGAAACCTGAGACCGGCTTGAAATTTGTGGGCTTTGGTACCATGAATGGTAAGGATGGCAAGCCCTTTAAGACTCGTGAGGGCGGTGTCATGCGTCTGGAGAATCTGATCCGTGAGACCAAGGAAGAGATGTATCGCAAGATCAGGGAAGGAAGGGATATGCCGGAGGAAGAGGCAGCAGCAGTGGCTGAGACGGTGGCAGTGTCTGCGTTAAAGTATGGTGATCTGTCCAATCAGGCTTCCAAAGATTATATCTTTGATATTGAACGCTTTACTTCTTTTGAAGGTGACACGGGTCCTTATATTCTGTATACCATTGTGCGTATCAAGTCAATTCTTGGAAAATACACAGAGCAGGGTGGTAATGTGGAGGCGGCAAGGCTGAAGGAGGCGGAGAAGCTTTCTGAGAAGGCGCTGATGCTTCAGTTGACCCAGTTTAATGCCATGATGCAGACTGCAAGTGAGGAAATCGCGCCTCATAAGGTATGCGCTTATATTTATGATCTGGCCAATGCTTTTAATCACTTCTACCATGAGACGAAGATTCTGGCAGAGGAGAATGCTGATAGGAAGGCCGGTTTGATCGCTCTTTTGGTACTGACCAGGGATGTGCTGGAGACTTGTATTGATGTGCTGGGATTCTCGGCGCCGGAGCGAATGTAAGTAAGTTTTGTTGAAAAAAGTCAGCTACAGTAAAAAAGCTATTGGAGTAAAAACCAATAGCTTTTAGTATATTCTATTATTTAGCCCCAACCTTTTGCATAAGAGCTTCTTGAAGCACTTGGGAGAAGTTGATTCCAAGTGCAATGGCTTCTTCATTCAGCCACTCAGGAATGCTGAGGGTTTTCTTAATGGCTTTGGAATTAGTACGTTTTTTGTATGCAAGTAAATCAAATTCAATAATTACGCAGAATTCTTCCATACTTGTAGTAATTTTATATGGTTCGGAAGGAGAGGGGAGTTCAATTTTTTCCTCTTCGCGGCTGGTAATGGCAAGACCTAACGCATCAACAGCCATTTCATAAGCATGCTGCATATCTTCACCTTGAGTCATACATTCGGGAATATCCGGGAAAGTAATCCAGAAGCCACCTTCTTCTGCTTTGTGAAAAATTGCAGGATAAAATAATTTCTTCATGTTTTATACCTCCGTGGGGTTATTTTAATCCGGCCTGCTTAAGTATCGTTTGCTCCATGCCTTTTTTGAGGTCTTTGGAATGATAAGGAACGATTACAGTTTTACCAGTTTCTAGGTTTCTCATTTTTATGTGAGAGCCATTTTGACTGATTATTATAAAGCCATTTTTCTTTAGAAATTTAATCATTTCCTGTGATGTCATTGGCATCTTTAGTATCTCCTTTCCTTATCTCTGAATACATTATAACACGTAATATTACGTGTGTCAATAAAGCTTATAAAAACAAAAAAAGCCTGACTTTCAGGCTTTTTTAATAGCGAGAGGGGGATTTGAACCCTCGACACTACGGGTATGAACCGTATGCTCTAGCCAACTGAGCTATCTCGCCATATTATTTAATTAAGTGGGACCAACAGGGCTCGAACCTGTGACCCCCTGCTTGTAAGGCAGGTGCTCTCCCAGCTGAGCTATGATCCCATGGGATATTAATTTGTATCGCTTTGATACAAGCGACCCGGAAGGGACTCGAGCCCTGGACCTCCGCCGTGAGAGGGCGGCGCTGTAACCAACTGAGCCACCGGGCCATGTACCTTAAAAACTACACACAAACTATTTATGATCTCATCATTTCATGTCTTTCTTGTTCCTATCACCTTACTTGGTTATGCCCTCGACCTATTAGTAACAGTCAGCTACATGCATTACTGCACTTCCACC
>JAZRJO010000044.1:0-1855 GCA_045645825.1 Acetatifactor sp.
TTCCTTTGCCGGCATGAATATCAGATTTAAGGTTTATTTAACTGTACTGACAGTCATAGAGATAGATTAAATGATTATCTTTGCGCGCTTTTTTAAAAACTATGATTATGTTTAAGCTTATACGTTCATCTATACTGTCAGGTATCGCAATTGGCTGCGGAGGATTCGGATTTCTAGCTTCTGGCGTTCAGAGCGAGTCTTACGGTCAACTTTTGGGCGCTGTGCTTTTCTCTTTTGGACTTATCAGTGTAGTTGCATATAAACTGTCACTCTATACCGGTACAGCAGGTTTTATCAAAAAGAATGAACTTGGAAAACTATTCATAATCCTGGGCGGAAACATTGTGGGATGTTTTCTGATGGGTATGGTTTCCCGTGTTTCTCACCTGCCTATTCATGAAGCCGCTCAGAATGTATTGTCTCTACGAATTGAAAGAGGACCGCTCTTCTGTGGACTTCTTGGTATTCCGTGCGGATTCATGATGACAACTGCTGTGACATTTGCCCGTAAGCAGCATTATATACCATTGCTTCTCGCAGTGCCGCTTTTCATTGTCTGCGGATTTACCCACTGCGTCGCAGATGCATTTTATTATAGTTGTGTACCTTTTGATTTCATCAGGGAACATGCTGTTCAGACACTTGTTGTCTATGTCAGTATAGTTCTTGGAAACCTTATAGGGTGCAATCTGTTTAGGATTGTCCTGCCAGACCATGCAGAGTAATTCAATGAGAGCAATTTCCAGACTTGTTATTGCAGGTGCCATTCTGCTTCTTGCCATATCTACTGCTGATGCGGCCAAAAGGAAGAAGGCACCGGTGGATACTGTTGGTCTTGCCTGCAGGGGAGTGATGGAGACATTTCCGAAGGTAGCCGAGGGTATGGAAACAAGGCTTGATTTCTATAAGGCAGAAGGTCTTACCCATTATTTCTACTGCCCGTCTGACGATAGATACTGTAACAGATGGGGTTGGAAATTTCTTTATAACGACAGTGACCGCCATGCTGTAAAGAACCTGAAATCACTCTGCCAGAAAAAGGGACTGGAGTTTGTCTGGACATTGAATCCCGGAGAAAATTACCTTTGGAAGGACACAGATTACAAGTTCCTTTTGGATAAACTGGTAATGATGTATTACAACGGTTTGCGGTCGTTTGCTCTGGATTTTACTGATCACAAGGGTGATTATCGTGCCGTCAGGGATTCTCTTGAAAAACATTTTGTCAAGACCCGAAAAGAAAAGGTCTCGCTTTTCATAATCGATGATATCCCGCAGGTAAAGTATCCATCTGCAGGGGAGTCTGCAGCAGAATCCATGATGAAGGGTTATCATTTCGATCAGGATCTGGTCGCAAAGGCAAAAATGGCAGATGCTGTGGTCTGCAATATTTCATCGTCAGATGAGTTTGCAAAACTTGCTCTCATGTCCGTGGCAGATTTTGCTGCCAATCCTGCTGAATATTCTCCCGACGAGAGTATGGCTGATGCCGTTCAAATTCTCCACGGCGATGTCAGACAGGCCTTTATCACATTTCTTGCTCATACTGGCCACGTGGACGAATCCTCTTTTGTAGAGACTTTTAATCTCAACGGTTGGACGAAGGAAAAGTCAGACGCACTTTTTGCTGAATTTGACAAGATAGAAACCATACCAGCACGCATGGGACAAAATATAGGCTCGGAAATAATGAATGCTTTACAGCCGTGGCTGACCCAGTTAGGCCGTCTTGGTAGTCTTGGAAAACGGGTACTTCAATGTATGGGATATTATGTGAAAGGTAATTTGAAGGATTTTTGTCTCACATACCTCAAAGCCGTGCCAACCCCTGAACAGATGATTGCATATGAGTGTT
>JAZRJO010000045.1:0-2960 GCA_045645825.1 Acetatifactor sp.
ATGGCTACGATCCGACTTATGCTCATTTTCCCAACTATTCTCTGACTTCCAGTCTTCAAAAAACAGGGCGCCCGGCGGACAGCTAAACGGTTTCACGACCACATCTGAAATGGATTCATCTTGTAAAAGAACCAAACGTTCCTGATACTCTTGATAATAAATTGCCGCGCTGCCATCTCTCAGGCTTTTGAAGGCACTATAGGAAGCGCCTGCTGAACCCACATTCACATACATGGTACAGATTACAAGCCCCCCCATCACCAAGCAATACAATACTGAAAAGGCCGGAATCTTTTGCAATTTTTTTACCGCCTTCCGGAACAACGCAATATTCATCTCCGGGAACTTGTTATGCAACCATCCCAACAAATAAAATTCACTGCCAAAGAGCAAATAAATCATCTGAAAGCGATAGATATTTTGAACACGATACGCACCGATAAATCCCAAAGCATATTCATTTGGTGTAAATTGTGCGGCATACATACCAAAACTCAGGAACAAAACGAGAAAAGGCATGGGGAAACGAAACTTTGTATTCTTGATCATTTTCCAAAAAAGCGGGATCATGGCCAAGACTGCAATCATCACAAAGGGAAAGGCCCATGTCTTCACATATTGTGCCGCATCATATAGTGACATAAATATTGCTTTTAACGCAGGTACCTGCATATCAGCAGTGTCTGCTCTGCGATTGGACGCACCGGGGCTTAACGCTGTCAACAGAAAGCAAGCCCCATACACCAATAAATTAATCACATAAATCAATACATGTTTGTGCTTTACAATGATACTATATGCAGCAAACAAAAAACAAACCAGCAGCATAAACAGACCTGTCACAAAATTGCTGCCTCCCAGGCAAACAGATAACAGGAGTAACAGCACCACCGAAACCATATTTTGCAGCCTACTGTTTTGTTTTACATAAAGTAAATTAACCAGCAATCCTAATGCAAACAGGCTAATCGCATATGCCGTAGTATAAGTAACAGCACCGCACAGCCAGTAAAACGCTTCCGCTGTAGAAGGCGGAAAGGATATATGATAAATTGCCATAGGAATGACAGCGATACATACTTGTGAAAAACTGGCTTTAAACCCTTTTCCCAACACGACATAACCCAAAAAGAATTCTGCCAACAACAAAGGAACCAGCGTAATCATCACAACAAGATAATAATGTTCGCCGCCTCCCAGTGCCAAAAAAACCATGATCAGCCAATTAACAAAATACTGCCCTTGCCAGGTACTCCAGCATTCATACGCATTCTTTGCCTGTACCTGCAATATATTCCAAAAGGTCTGTGATTCCGATATATTGCCAGATACAATATTGCCATAGGTATAATCATCCATACTCATGAAATTATATCGTGCTATCATAATTAATGGAATCAATAATAGAATAAGCAGCATGCACAATCCAAATGCTATCAAACGCTCCTGACTTTTCTGACTCATACAGTTTCCTCCTTTGGTACAAAGAACGGTATAGCCGAAACTACACCGTTCTCTTGTCTTACACTTATCTGAATCTACTTATCTCTGAGCTACATCCTTCATAGAGAAGCTGATACGACCCATTTTATCCTTACCCAGGCAGACAACAGTAACCATATCGCCCAGTGTCAATACATCTTCTACATGGTTGATTCTCTCCTTAGCAATCTTGGAGATATGAACCATACCTTCCTTGCCGGGAGCGAACTCGATGAATGCACCGAACTCCTTGATGCTTACTACTTTACCTCTGAAGATCTGGCCTTCCTCGAAATCAGTGGTAATGATCTGCACCATCTCCACAGCCTTATCCATCATCTCCTTATCGGTACCGCAGATAGATACCTGACCGTCATCGGTAATATCGATCTTCACATTGGTACGCGCGATGATCTCATTGATGGTCTTACCGCGCTGACCTACTACATCACCGATTCTCTCAGGATCGATCTGTACAGAGATGATCTTAGGTGCATAAGGACCAACTTCTGCTCTGGGAGCTGCGATAGCAGGCTTCATGCAGGTGTCCATAATGAACAGTCTTGCCTCACGGCATCTTGCGATAGCGCCCTCTACGATGGGTCTGGTCAGACCATGTATCTTAATATCCATCTGCATGGCGGTAATACCCTCGGTAGTACCGGTTACCTTAGAGTCCATATCTCCAAAGAAGTCCTCAAGACCCTGGATATCGGTAAGCAGCACGAAATCTTCATCTTCCTCACCGGTTACCAGACCACAGGAGATACCTGCCACCATTTTCTTAATGGGCACACCTGCTGCCATCAGAGACATACAGGAAGCACAGGTAGAAGCCATAGAGGTAGAACCGTTGGACTCAAAGGTCTCTGATACGCTACGGATCGCATAAGGGAATTCCTCTTCGCTGGGAAGTACAGGAATCAATGCTCTCTCAGCCAGTGCACCGTGACCGATCTCACGACGTCCTGGTCCTCTGGAAGGCTTGGTCTCACCTACAGAGTAGGAAGGGAAATTGTAATGGTGCATATATCTCTTGCTTACTTCGTTCTCATCCAATCCGTCGATCCTCTGCTGCTCAGAAAGAGGAGCCAGTGTGCAGACATTACAGATCTGAGTCTGTCCACGGGTAAACATAGCAGAACCGTGTACTCTGGGAATCAGGTCAACTTCTGCTGCCAGAGGACGGATCTGGGTAATGTCACGACCGTCAGGACGCTTGTGATCTTTCAGAATCATCTTACGAACGGTCTTCTTCTCGTACTGGTAAACAGCTTCGTCGATCAGAGGAAGCCATTCTTCCTTTTCAGCAAATGCTTCTGCCAGCTTATCCTTTAATTCGCGGATTCTGTCCTCACGAACCTGCTTCTGTTCCGCGAACATAACCACTTCCATCTCAGCAGGAGGAACGATTTCACGGATAGCTGCAAATAATTCTTCCGGAATCGCACAGCTTGTGTACTCATGCTTAAGTCGGA
>JAZRJO010000046.1:0-4734 GCA_045645825.1 Acetatifactor sp.
CGATTGTGGGATTTTTCAGAGAAATAGAAGTTCATTGGATTGTATGTATGTTGCTTTCAGGGGAGCTTATTTATATAATATACAAAGTAATGCAGTGGTATGAGCCATTGTATGGAGTGATTGGGGATTTGGATCGCCAAAGTACCAAAGCAAAGGGGAGGAGGGACAGGCATTGGCCGGATTTCAAGAGGTTTATGAGCAATATGGCAAGGCAGTGTATCGGTTTCTTCTTAAACTGACCGGAAGCGAAGAAAGTGCAGAGGAATTGCTGCAGGAGACTTTTTATCAGGCTTTTCTGCATATCGACAGATTTGAAGGCCGCAGCAGCCTGTATACCTGGCTCTGTCAGATTGGTAAGAATGCGTGGATGAAGGAGTGGCGGCGTAAAAAGCGGTTTACGGATACGGTGTGGGAGGAGGAAAGGTCTGCATCGGTCAGAACGCAGCCGGAAGAACAGTTTTTGCAAAAGGAAGAGTATGGAAGGGTATGGCAGGCTATTATGAAGTTGGAGGAACCTTATAAGGATGTGTTTATTCTTCATGCTTACGGAGAAGTAAAGCTGAAAGAGATTGCCCTGAGCTAGTTTGGAGCGTTACGTATGGTCTGCTTGTGAACAACAATGGAGATAAAATACCGATCACTGTATCATTTCGGGTGAGTGCAGGTAAGCTCCATTTTACCGGTATGGGGTATCAGGAGCCTTTTGCCGGGAAGGAGATGGTGTCGGATGCTTTGAGTGTGAATTATTTTGAGTAAGGGCGGAATATATTGTACTTAAGAGACCTTTGAAGGGCTATCTTCAGAGGTCTTTTTCTATAAATTGAAAAAAAGATTGCATGAATAGTAGCTGATACATTATAATAATAGAGAAAAAGTGAGAAAAGTGAGGAACTTTATGTATATAGCATCAGAAAATCGTTACAACAATATACCTTACCATCGCACCGGCACCAGCGGTCTGCTGTTGCCTGCTGTATCTTTAGGATTATGGCACAATTTTGGTGAACCTCATTCTTTTGAAAATATGCGCAGGATGTGCTTTACTGCCTTTGATAACGGTATCACGCACTTTGATCTGGCCAACAATTATGGTCCCCCGGAAGGCGCCGCCGAGATCAATTTCGGACGCATTTTGAAAGAGGACCTGGGCGTATATCGGGATGAGCTGATCATCAGTACCAAGGCAGGCTATTGGATGTGGCCCGGCCCTTATGGTGACTGGGGAAGTCGCAAGTATTTGCTTTCCAGTCTGGATCAGAGCCTGAAGCGTATGGGACTGGATTATGTAGATATTTTTTACCATCATCGTATGGATCCCGATACGCCGCTGGAGGAGACAATGGGGGCGCTTGCAACGGCTGTCCATTCCGGCAGGGCTCTATATGTAGGGTTATCTAACTATGACGGTGAACATTTAGAACAAGCCACGGCTATCCTTAAGGAAATGAAAGTTCCCTTTGTGATCAACCAGAACCGTTATTCTATTTTTGACCGCACCATTGAAAAGAATGGTTTGAAGGATGCTTCGCAGAAATTGGGCAAAGGCATCATCGCATTTTCGCCTTTGGCACAGGGACTATTGACAGATCGCTATCTAAAGGGAATTCCAACAGACAGCCGCATTGTGACTGATAACCGTTTTCTGAAGGAAAGTGCATTGACACAGGAGAAGCTTGGACAGATTCAAACCTTGCATGATCTGGCACTGCAGCGTGGCCAGTCTCTGGCGCAGATGGCGCTGAGCTGGGTGCTGCGTGATGGTGTTGTCACCAGTGTGCTGATAGGTGCTTCCAAGCCGGAGCAGATTCTGGACAACATTAAGGCGGCGGAGAATACGGTATTTACAGCGGATGAGCTTCGGTTGATTAATCAGATCAGCTTAGGAACTTACAACAGGAGGCAGTAATGTCATGACATTAAGAGAACTGGAAATCGGTAAAAGTGCTGTGATCAGCGCCGTGGGAGGAGAAGGTGCTCTGCGCCAGCATTTTCTGGATATGGGTATGATACCCGGAGCAGAGGTGAAGGTAGTAAAGCTGGCGCCCATGGGAGATCCCATGGAGCTTGAGATTCACGGATATGAGCTGACGATCCGTTTGGCAGATGCAGACAAGATTGAGATCGCACCGCTTGTGAAAGAAGACTATGAGCCAAGGAACAGATATATTCATAAGAAATTAGAACATCCCGGCCTGGGAGAGGAAGGAAAATATCATCGAACAGAGGATGCGAAGCCGCTGCCACAAGGGACAGCGCTGACCTTTGCGCTGGTGGGGAATCAGAACTGTGGCAAGACCACGCTGTTTAATCAGTTGACGGGAGCCAATCAGCACGTGGGCAACTTCCCGGGGGTGACAGTAGACAGGAAGGACGGAAGCGTAAAAGGTTACCCCAATACGGTGGTTACGGACCTGCCGGGAATCTATTCCATGTCGCCTTATAGCAGTGAGGAGATTGTTTCAAGGAATTTTGTACTGGAGGAAAAGCCCACTGCCATTATTAATATTGTAGACGCCACCAATATTGAACGTAATCTGTACTTGACCATGCAGCTTTTGGAAATGAACATTCCCATGGTAGTGGCCCTGAATATGATGGATGAGGTCAGGGGGAATGGGGGATATATTGATGTGAATGCCATGGAGCATTTATTGGGAGTGCCTGTAATCCCCATCTCCGCTGCGAAAAATCAGGGGATTGATGAGTTGATCAAGCATGCAGTGCATGTGGCTTATTATCAGGAGCGTCCCATGAGGCAGGACTTTTGTGATGAAAGTAATCATAAGGGAGCCGTACATAGATGTCTCCATGCACTGATTCATTTGATCGAAGACCATGCCAAGGATGCAGGTATACCGGTACGTTTTGCGGCAAGTAAACTAGTAGAAGGGGATGAGCTGGTGCTTAAGGCCCTGAAACTGGACTTGAATGAAGAAGAGATGGTGGAGCACATTGTTACCCAGATGGAGGCGGAGCGGAGGCTTGACCGCAGTGCAGCCATTGCAGACATGCGCTTTGAATTTATAGAAAAGGTGTGTAGTCAGACTGTGACCAAGCCCAGAGAAAGTAAGGAACGTGCCCGCAGCCGTAAAGTGGATCGGATTCTGACAGGAAAATATACGGCCATACCGGCATTTATTCTGATCATGGTGGCGGTTTTCTTCCTGACCTTTAATGTGATTCGCGCCTGGCTCCAAAGTGGTATGGAAGTGTTGGTGGAGTGGCTGACGGGGCTCATATTGAAAGCCATGGAAGCGGCCAATGTAAATGCGGCTCTTCAGAGTCTCTTTGCTGATGGAATCTTCGCGGGAGTGGGAAGTGTGATCAGCTTCCTTCCCATCATTGTGACGTTATTCTTTTTCCTCTCTTTGCTGGAAGATAGTGGTTATATTGCCAGAGTAGCTTTTGTCATGGATAAGCTGCTGCGTAAGATTGGTTTGTCGGGGAGAAGTATTGTGCCTATGCTGATCGGGTTTGGATGTACGGTACCGGCAGTCATGTCCACCAGGACCCTGCCCAGCGAGCGTGACCGTAGGATGACCATTCTTTTGACGCCATTTATGAGCTGTACGGCCAAGTTGCCCATTTATGCTTTCTTCGTGGATGCCTTTTTCCCGAAAAACGGCGGATTGATCATGTCCGGCTTGTATGTGCTTGGAATTGCGGTAGGCATTCTGGTAGCGTTCCTGTACAAAGGAGTGCTGTTTAAAGGGGAAGCAGTTCCCTTTGTGATGGAATTGCCCAATTATCGGCTTCCCAGTGCCCGGAATGTGATGCAGCTTCTGTGGGAAAAGGCGAAGGACTTTTTGCAGCGGGCTTTTTCGGTGATTTTGCTTGCTACCATCGTGATCTGGTTTTTGCAGAGCTTTGATTTTGGGTTGAATATGGTGGCAGACTCTGAAGACAGTATCTTGGCTGCGGTTTCCGGAGTGTTGGCACCACTCTTACAGCCGCTGGGGCTTGGAGACTGGAGGATCTGCACGGCTTTGATCAGTGGGTTTATGGCCAAGGAAAGCGTGGTTTCTACTCTGGAGGTTTTGTTTGAGGGTAATGTAACGGGAGCCATGACTTCGCTGGGGGCAGCATCCTTGCTGGTATTCAGTCTTTTGTATACACCTTGCGTGGCAGCAGTTGCAGCTATCAGGCGGGAACTTGGGAATAAATGGGCTGTGGGCGTGGTGGTGTGGCAGTGCGTTATTGCCTGGGGGGCTGCGCTGATTGTGCAGGTGATTGGGATTTTAATTGGGGGTTGATGCAGGGCGCGGGGCTATAAGAGTTACTAAGGGCTGTTGATGAATGAAAATGGAAGTTAAGGGCAGAGCGCAAAAAGGCAAAACTCGTCGCTGCGCTCCTCAGACATGTTGCCTTTTTGTGCTCTAACACTTCCGTTTTCCTCCATCAACAGCCCTAAGTAACTCTAATAGTCTTGCAGATGTCGAAACAAATCCCCCTGGTAGTGCCCTCGGGTCATGGAAGCCTGACTGCCGGCGGCTTGGTAGGCGATAGTGGAGTGGGAAAAATATAGTGGAAGGATATTGTGTGGAGCGAGATGAGAAAGGGAATGTTATTTGCAGTGCTTGTGTGTATGATGGGGTTGTGCTCTTGTGGTGGGGTGGTGGAAGATGATAGGGATAGTGTTGAAGTATTTGTATGGGAAGAGGCAACAGGCGTTGGACGAGTAGAAAGTTTGATTACGGATTTAGAGGAAGAAATAATGTCGGGGGTAATTGGTGA
>JAZRJO010000047.1:0-7264 GCA_045645825.1 Acetatifactor sp.
GATCTGCCTCACAAGTTCGAAATTTATTTTGTTTGGCAGGCAAGAGTGAATGTGCCGGCGGAGTTTTATTCACTCTTAGTTTTATCAGTATATCAAAGAAGGCATTAATGAAAACATTAGAGTTTCATTAACTTTGTGAACATTAATATTTCTTTTTGTTTATTTGGCTTTCCTGGCAGTCTTGGCCAATATATTGTCTATTTGTTTTAGTTCTTCCTCGGTACTATATTTTTTGATCGCATTTATGGCAGCCTGCATTTCCTGTGGAGTAAAAGTCAGGCGCTCCTGCTTGGCCTTTCGCATCATGGGCATCATGTAAGCAAGCATCTCTTTTTGTGATTTTCCCTGTCCTTCTCTAAAAAGTTTTTCCAGAAAGTTAAGTTTTTTAGGATTAATGTTTTTGACCTGTTCGTCCTCCATCCAGGCAGGTCTGTTATTGGTTTTCTCCATATTCTGTATTCCCTCCTTGTGGTTGAAACATTTGAAATATCTGAGCCATTTGTGACAGATCCATATCGCCCATGGTCTGAGACATATCTCCGCCGCCAAACATTTGAGCCATCTGTGACATATCACCTCCACCAAACATCTGAGCCATCTGGGCAAGCTGTGACAGATCCATACCGCCAAAGCCTTGAGAATTACCTCCACCAAACATCGTATTCATGGGATTTTCACCTTCGGGGAACATTTCCTGCATCATCTGAATCATTTCCATCATCTCTTTATATTGTTCGAAGGTGCGGAACATATTCTGCATATTCTCCATCTGACTGCGCTCAGATTCTGTGCAGTAGGGGATCATTTCGCCGAAAAGCTTGCCATAGTTCATGGAAGATTCATGAGGCAGTAATGAAACATTGGCAGAGGGGTGGTGTCTGAAGAAATTCAGTGTGTACTGCAGCTCCAGATATTTGATATATACAGCAATATTTTTTTGCATGGAGCGGTCAAAGTAGGGCATCAGGATTTTAAGTTTTTGAATGTAATTGGTGGTAAACAAGGTATCAAATGATGTTACTTTGTCCTGAATCCTGTCACTCATCGCGTCTCCTTGTGCAAAATGCTGTTTCTATTATCCTATGTAGGACATTCCTTAAGTATGACGAAAAATACACGAGTCTTACACTACATGGAAAATAGGCTCCGCAAGGGAGCCTACTTTCGCAAGGGCTAATGATTAGCAGCAGCCACAGTTGTTGTTATTGCAACCACAGTTGTTGCCCCAGCTATTGCCATTGCCATTGCCGCAGAAGCAGCTGATCAGCAGGATCCAGATGATCCATTCACAGCAATTATTATTGTTGCCGCAACCATTATCGCAGCCACAGTTGCCGCCGAAGATACCGTTGCCGTTTCCTCCGCAGAAGAATAATAACAGGATGATCCATATGCAGCTTCCGCCAAGGAATCCGCCGTTGTTACCACAACCACATCCACAGGAATTGTTGTTGCAGCCACAGTTGATAGCAGTTAAGTCACTCATTTTTAAGTGCCTCCATTAATTTGTTTTATGGTTTATTCTATGCAGGTAGGGTTGTCAGAGTTTCCAGGAGATAAATTTATTTTTGTGGAGAAAGGGAAGGTAAAGATGCGTATGATATTTAGAAGGGATTTTGAGAAAATGAAGTGAGAAAATAGGGATATGGAGAGAATCAGGCGGCAGGTGGGATTGGAAGAAGCCTTAAGAGATGAGCAGTTTGCGAAAGAGATACAGGTAAGTGGAGGGCAGGTGGATTGGAAGAAGAGGCGGGTGTCAGTGGGGGTTCTTGATACGGGAATGGGGGATCATCCGGATCTGAGAGGAAAGGTTGTAGGATTTCGGGATTTTGTAGGGCGGAATCAATTAATGTATGATGATAATGGACATGGAACGCATATTTGTGGGATTATTGCCGGAAACGGAGGAGAATCAGGTGGAAGGATGCGAGGCATGGCGCCCGGGAGCCGCCTTGTGGTGGGGAAGGTGCTTGATCACAATGGGGATGGAATGACAAAGCATATGCTGGAGGCCCTTGATTGGATATTGGAGGTAAGAAAACAGTATCAGATCAGGGTGTTGAATATTTCGGTGGGAATCGGGGAGATGAGTGATAAGAAGAAACAGGAGGCACTGCAGACAAAGATTGAGGAAGTGTGGTCGGAGGGGATTGTGGTGGTGTGTGCAGCGGGGAATAAGGGCCCCATGGATGGCAGTATTTCGGCAGTTAGCGGCAGTGAAAGTGTGATCACAGTGGGGTGCCATGATGGAAGTTATGGAAAGGATAATCCAAAGAGATGTTCCACTTATTCAGGCAGAGGAAGATTTGCTGACAGAATCAGGAAGCCGGATGTAGTGGCACCGGGGACAGATATTCGTTCCTGTAATGTGAATTATCAAGGCACTAATCACGCGTATGGAATTACGCAACTTGGAAAAACTGTGGTAAAGGAAGCATATGTGGCCAAAAGTGGTACTTCTATGGCCACACCCATCGTGACAGGAGCTATAGCACTGTTACTGCAGAAGTTTCCTGATATGAGTAATGAGGATGTGAAACGAAAGTTGACTTACACTGCTACAGACTTGGGTGAACCATGGAATCTGCAGGGGTGGGGAATGATAAATGTAAAAAAAATGTTGGAATAGTATTGACACAAAGTGTATCATTGTATACAATGATACAGAGTCGCAAAGAAAAATTATATTTCCTTCAGGGCAGAAGGTGAGGATGTTAAGATTGAAAATGAGAAGTAGAGGTTATCCATTAACCTGATCGCATCACAAATAAGCCATTAAGATGGTGGCTGCTTTAAAAATTGAATACCGAGATGTTAAGACTATGCACTGGCAGGTTTGATTTTATATCCGTGAAGCTTAGCTATCTGGAGTGCCTGTTCCACAGTAATCTCTTTGTCAGCCGGGATTCCGGTAGATTTTTTATAAAGTTCGGAATTATAGTTTTGTCCGTTCTTGAGCATGTGGTATAATGCAGTAAGAAGCATTCTTGCAATAGCAATGATTGCCTTCTTGTGACCGCGACGCTTCTTGAGACGGAGATAACGGTTGCGAATCTCAGGATGCTTTTTGCTGGTAACGACGGCGTTAGCACACTGGACTAACAGTGGCTTAATATAGCATCCAGCCTTGGAGACCCGGACAGATTTTTTCTTCCCTGCACTTTCATTGTTGGTCGGAGTATGACCGGCCCATGAGCATAAGTGTTTCGCCGAAGGAAAAGCCTCCATGTTGACACCGATCTCGGAAATGATTCCGATAGCAGTAAAGGTGTCTTTGATACCTGGAGCGGTTAGGATAATGTTAATTTCCCGCTGATAGGGAGTGGTGAGCGCGAGAATGAGTTGTTCTAGCTCTGCCTTCCGGGATTCAAGGTCTTCAAAATGACCTTTGATTACCTTAAGTTTGCCAGCTTGTTCTGGAGTGATGTAACCATCAATAGCATCGCGAAGTTCCGGAATCTTTTTCTTCAGGCTCTTATAGGTAAGAGATTCAAGGTCAAAGGAAGTATCTTCAGGATTTTCTAAAATCTTATCCAGTATAGCCTGAGCAGATTTGCCGAACGTATCCGAAACAACGTTTCCCAACTGGATATTGGAAACCGTGAGACAGTTCTGCAGTCTATTCTTTTCACTTGATCTGAAGTTAGTAAGCTTGGAACGGTAACGCATAAGGTCACGAAGCTGGCGAATGTCAGCAGGAGGCATAAAGCTACCGGCAACAAGATCATGCTTGAACAGATCAGCGATCCATTTGGCATCTTTCTTGTCAGTTTTCTTTCCACGGATAGCCTTAACATATTTAGGATGAGCAAGGACAATGGAGCAATCTTTTTCGAGAATGTTATAAACAGGAATCCAGTATTTACCGGTAGATTCCATACAGACATCCTTGCAGTTATGAGCGAGTAGCCATTGTAACAGTTCTTTCAGACCTTTCGTGTAGGTAGAAAAACGATGGCTCTCATAAGTGGTCACACCTTTCGAATTTGTGGAAGCGATGCAGGCCACTACAAAAGTTTTGTGGACATCAATGCCACAACAGATTTTGTACACGATTTTTAAAGCCATAGGGACACCTTTCTGAACCAGAAGGTTCGGTCATTTGGCAAGCCAAATAGCCCACTCACCTCCCCGTGATTTGTAGTATACCGAGATCCCTATAAGAAGAATTATAAAAAGAAAATCGCTAGGCGCAACATTTTCATAACGTTTTGTGCCTGAGCGAAGCGAAAGGAATGGATATAATGATGAAGAATGATATTTTTCAGAATCGACCTGTCACGATGAATTATAAGAAGAATCTACTGGAAATAGAGGAGCATATGTATATTCTGGATGATGTGGAGAAGCCAAATGTCTTCCGTAACATGTTCCCATATTCAGAGATTCCCAAAATTCCATTTAATGATCGAGTAGTACCGCATAATATGCCCCAGAATATCTGGATCACGGATACAACATTTCGCGACGGACAGCAGTCAAGGACTCCGTATACCACAGAGCAGATCGTGACGATCTTTGATTATCTGCATAGATTGGGTGGACCCAATGGTATGATCCGAGCCAGTGAATTTTTCCTTTACAGCAAAAAGGATAGAGATGCAGTTTATAAATGTATGGAGAGAGGTTATCAATTTCCGGAAGTAACCAGTTGGATTCGTGCCAGCAAGGAAGATTTTAAGCTGGTAAAAGAAATTGGTATGAAAGAGACCGGTATTCTGGTCAGCTGTTCCGATTATCATATATTTATGAAATTGAAGATGACCAGAAGACAAGCGATGAATCATTACTTAAGTGTGATCAGAGAATGTTTGGAGGAGGGGATCAGTCCCAGATGTCATCTGGAAGATATTACCAGAGCTGATATTTATGGTTATGTAGTACCTTTTTGTCTGGAAGTGATGAAGCTGATGGAGGAGTATCAGATTCCTATCAAGATCAGGGCATGTGATACTATGGGCTATGGCGTCAACTATCCGGGTGCGGTTATTCCCAGAAGTGTACCGGGCATCATTTATGCGATCCATACCCATGCAGGTGTACCTCACGAGTTGATCGAGTGGCATGGACACAATGATTTCTATAAAGCGGTGGTGAATTCTACCACAGCATGGTTGTACGGATGTTCCGGTGTCAATACTTCTCTGTTTGGTATTGGTGAGAGAACCGGTAATACGCCTTTGGAGGCTATGGTATTTGAGTATGCGCAGCTTAGGGGTGACTTGAATGGAATGGACACCACAGTGATCACAGAGCTGGCAGAATACTATGAAAAAGAGATCGGATACACGATTCCGTCCCGCACACCCTTCGTTGGTAAAAATTTTAATGTCACAAGAGCGGGAATTCATGCAGATGGCCTCTTGAAAAATGAAGAGATTTATAATATATTTGATACAGAGAAGTTTTTAAATCGTCCTGTGCTGTGTGCTGTCTCCAATACTTCCGGTCTTGCAGGTATCGCACACTGGATCAATACCTACTTCAACTTAAAAGGTGACAAACAGGTTGACAAGACTTCTGAGCTGGTAACAGAAATCAAAAAATGGGTTGACGAAGAGTATGCAGGCGGCCGCGTGACTGTTCTTACTGATGATGAAATCCTCACAGAAATCAACAAGATCTGTGAAGAAAAGAAATTTCAGATAGGGTAAGCAAAAAAATTCCTTGTGGAAACCATGAACAGTAACTGCCTGTAATGACAAGAGCAAGAGGCATCTGTCATGGAAAGGAAAAAAATGGCTAATTATGATGTAAAACAGGAAGTGACGGACAAATATTCCTTGAGAGGAAGAGTGTTCAACAAACTGAGAGAGGATATTTTAAGTGGGATCTATGAGGATTACGAGGAGCTTCGTGAAGTTGCTATCAGCGAAGAAATGGGAGTCAGCAGGACTCCTGTAAGAGAGGCGTTCAGACAGCTGGAGCTGGAAGGATTGATTCAGATCATTCCCAATAAGGGGGCATATGTGACCGGAATCACGGAGAAGGATGTAAAGGATATCTATATGATCCGTTCTCTGTTAGAAGGTTTATGCGCCAGATGGGCCACAAAAAATATCACAAAAGAGCAATTGGAAGAATTGGAAGAGAATGTCTATTTGGCAACATTCCATGCCCGGAAAGGACATTATGAGCAACTGAGTCAGTTGGACAATCGTTTCCATGATGTTTTGTATGAAGCATGTAACAGTAAGATGTTAGAGCATCTGCTGAAGGAATATCATCAATACGTGGCCAGAGTGCGTAAGAAGACTCTGTCTACTGAGAATCGGGGCAATAAGTCCAATGAAGAACATGAAGGAATCATGGAAGCTATCAAGGCAGGTGATGCGGATCTGGCAGAGCAGCTTGCCAACCGCCATATGATCAATGCTTATGAGAACATGGTGAAGCATGGATTACATGAGGCATATGAGAGAAAAAAGATATGATAGGAGAAATCAGGAGGTTTTTTGATGGATAAAATTAAGATGACAACTCCTCTTGTGGAGATGGATGGAGATGAAATGACCAGAATTCTCTGGCGGATGATCAAAGAAGAGTTGTTACTTCCTTTTATTGATTTAAAAACAGAGTATTATGATCTTGGCTTGGAATATCGTAATGAGACCGATGACCGGGTGACGGTAGATTCCGCCAAGGCCACATTAAAATACGGTGTTGCAGTAAAATGTGCCACCATTACGCCCAATGCGGCAAGAATGACAGAGTATCATCTAAAGGAGATGTGGAAGAGTCCCAACGGTACCATTCGCGCGATCCTGGACGGTACAGTATTCCGTGCCCCCATTCTGGTAAAAGGCATCGTACCTTACGTGTCCAACTGGACCAAACCAATTACCATTGCCCGTCACGCATACGGTGATGTGTACAAAAACACAGAGATCAAGGTACCCGGTCCCGGCAAAGCTGAGCTGGTATTTACTGCAGAAGACGATACACAGGTAAGAGAGACCATTCACAACTTTACAGGAGCCGGTATCATCCAGGGTATCCACAACACCAAGGAATCCATTTCCAGCTTTGCAAGAGCCTGCTTTGGCTACGCTATCGATACCAAACAGGATCTTTGGTTTGCTACTAAGGATACCATTTCCAAGAAATATGACCATACCTTTAAAGATATCTTCCAGGAAATCTATGATGCGGAATACAAGGCCAAATTCGAAGAACTGGGCATTGAATATTTCTACACGCTGATCGACGATGCGGTCGCGCGCGTGATCCGCTCCAAGGGCGGCTTTATCTGGGCTTGCAAGAA
>JAZRJO010000048.1:0-5992 GCA_045645825.1 Acetatifactor sp.
ATCCGGTTTGATCGCCTTAATAAAACCGATTAACCCCCCGATTCTTGCAACAGACAATGTAGGTCTGGTCTGATACCCTTTGGAGCCCTGTATGGTGACCAGTCTGGTCTTTTCATTCAATGCAGCCCTGATACCTTGAAAGTCAAAGCTTCCGTCTGCCAATAGATCCACCTGGCGGTAAGTGATTCCGTACTCTGCCAAAGACCCCTTAGAAGGCCTGATACCTATCACTTCCTCCAACGTATCATAAGGCTTGCCTACCGGCGACAACAACTCATCTCCGGGGCGTAAGTTACTCATCAGTGCCAATGCCAGGGCGTGAGTGCCGCAGGTGATCTGTGGTCTTACCAGGGCATCTTCTGTGTGAAAAATATCAGCATACACCCTTTCCAATGTTTCCCTTCCAAGGTCATTATATCCATATCCCGTGGTTCCAAGCAGACAGGCTTCACTGACCTGATTATCCTGCATGGCTTTTAAAACCTTTAACTGGTTGTATTCTGCCGTCTGATCAATGACTGCAAACCGCTCCTGCAAATGATTTACAATCTCTTCTCCATATTGATACACCACATCACTGATACCCATTTGGGTATATAAATTCTGTATTGCTTCCATACACTTTATCCTTTCCGGTTACTGCCTTATAATCAGATGATACCCGCCTGCGCCATCTTCTCCAACATGAATGACAGTATTTTCTTTTCATCGTACATAAATTCTTTTTTGTCAATCCAGATCACATCTTTTTCCCGTCGAAACCAGGTGAGCTGGCGTTTGGCAAAATGCCTGGTATCCCTTTTGATCAGATAGACAGCTTCCTCCAATGTGATCTCACCTTCCAGAAAACTCAACATTTCTTTATAGCCCAGTCCCTGCATGGATACCATGCCCCTTTTACACCCAAGTTTTCGAAGATGCTCTACTTCCTCAACAAGCCCCTTAAGAAGCATTTCATCCACACGCTGATCAATTCTTTCATAAAGCTTACTCCGCTCATCATTTAGTACAAAATAACAAGAATCATAAGCACTCTCTTTTTCTTTTTCCTTCTCATTGTGGTCCGATATCTTAAGCCCGGTCAAATGATAAAATTCCAAGGCCCGTATGGTCCTCTTCACATTATTCTGATGGATGGCCTCTGCTGACTCAGGGTCCACCTTAAGAAGCATTTCATGAAGCACCTCGGCACCTTCCATCCTCGCAATCTCTTCCAACTGTCTTCTGTAAGGTGTGTCTTCTTCATTCTCTGTAAAATCCACATCCTTTAAAATCGCCTGAATATAAAAGCCTGTACCCCCGGTGAGAATGGGAATATGGCCTCTTTCATAAATCCATTCCATACACTCCCGACACTTCTGTTGAAAGATCACCACATTAAAGTCCTCCGTGGGCTCCAGCACGTCGATCAAATGATGTGTAACACCTTGCATCTCATCCACAGTGATCTTAGCAGAACCAATATCCATGTACTTATAAACCTGCATGGAATCTGCCGATATGATTTCTCCGTTAATCGCTTTGGCCAGCGCAATGGATAATTTTGTTTTCCCCACAGCTGTGGGGCCTGTTAACACGATCAGCGGACGCTTCCCCATCTCCTCACTCCTCCTGCCTTAACCTTTTAATTTATAATGCGCTTGAACTTCTTCTCCAACTCCGCCCGGGTCATGGAAATGATCGTAGGTCTTCCATGTGGACAGTTATAAGGATTTTCCAAAGTCAGAAGCTCGTCGATCAACCTCTCTGCCTCTGAACGGCTCAAAGGATTATTGCCCTTCACAGCAGCCTTACAGGACATGGAAGCAATTTTTTCTTCCACAGCTTTCAGATTGCCTCTGATAGGGCCTTCCGATAATTCATCTAACACCTCAAGAAATAGTTCTTTCTCACCACAACCATACAGATCCACAGGCACACTGCGGATCGCGTATTCACTGCCTCCAAAAGCTTCTATCTCAAAACCAAGGGCTGTAAAAGTCTCTGTATACTCCTTTAAAACCGCCTCTTCCTGACCGGTCAGACTCACGATCACCGGCGGCATCAGTCCTTGAGAAAGCACCTGATGCTCATGATATTGCTTCATTAATCTTTCATATTTTACTTTTTCATGGGCAGCATGCTGATCTATGATAAATAATTTATCCTCAAATTGTACCAACCAGTAAGTTAAAAAAACTTGTCCGATGATGCGGTACTTAGAACGGTTTTCTACAGATAACATTTTCTCTTCGAATAAATTCATCTGTACAGGTGGCTGTGAGGTTTTCTCCTGCATTTCTGCTTCCTGCTTATGCATTTCACTCTCATGTCCTTGAACCGATTCAACCTGCTGTGCCTGGTTTGGCTGTACCTGTTCAAGAGGCTTCGCTTCCACAAAGAACTCATCATCTTCCTGTTTCATATCGTTCTGCAACATGTGCGGCCCATTTGCTGCTGCCTGTGCCCTGGTCTTTTGTGCAGCCTCCAGCGCATCCTGCATGGCTTGTACCTTCTTCTCTCCAAGAACACGATTCCAAACCGGTTGTTTTACCACATCCTGCATCTTAGGCCGATCTGCTTCGTACCTTGTCTGCTCCATCACACGATATCTACCGGTCCGCACCGTCTCATAGGGCTCCGGAGTATGTTCTTTCAAAACTTTGTGTTCGTTAGAACTCTTAGCAACAGAGACCTCCAGAATCATTTCCTTGGCTTTCAGTGACTCCCTGACCACGCTTGCCAACATATTGCAAAAAGCAGGTCCGTTGGAAAAACGCACATCCATCTTAGTAGGATGTACATTCACATCCACATCTTCATGTTCCATTACGATGTGAAGCACACAAAAAGGAAACTTATGCTGCATCAGATATTCCCGATACCCTTCTTCTATGGCCTTTGCTATTAACTGGCTGCGAATAAATCTGCCATTGATAAAATAAATCTCAAAATTTCGGTTAGACCGCACCAGCACCGGCTTTCCAAGATATCCTTCTACGCGGATTCCGTTATGGAGTGCCTGCACCGGTACAAGGGATGCGGCCACATCTCTTCCGTAGATCCGGTAGATGACCTCTTTTAAATCACCATTTCCCGAGGTATGAAATTTCAGCTGATTATTCAATACAAACTTAAAAGAAATATCCGGTCTGGACAATGCCAAATGCTCCATCAGATCTGTAATATACCCACCCTCTGTGGCCGGCTGCTTCAAAAACTTCCGGCGCACCGGTGTATTAAAAAACAAATTCCTCATAATAAAGGTAGTGCCTTTAGGTGCGCCCACTTCCTCATAAGATTTCTCCACAGCCCCTTCACACACATACCTGATACCGGTCAGAGCATCCTCTGTCCTGGTGATCACTTCCACCTTAGACACTGCTGCGATACTGGACAAGGCCTCACCGCGGAATCCAAGACTGGAAATCCTGTTAAGATCCTCTGCAGAAGCGATCTTACTGGTGGCATGACGTAAGAATGCTGTTCTGATCTGAGAAGCTTCCATTCCGCTGCCATTATCAGCAATCCGAAGAAACTCGATGCCGCCATCTTTTGCCTCCACGGTTATGGCCGTAGCGCCTGCATCAATGGCATTTTCTACCAGCTCCTTCACCACGCTGGAAGGCCGCTCTACCACTTCGCCGGCTGCGATCTTATCGATTGTTTCCGAATCCAGTACATGTATTTGTGCCATAACTGCGTTCCCTTTCTCCTGCTTTCATAGGTTCTGTCTTCTGATCATGTCTTTGACTGACCCTTCAATACTTATAACGATTCTTCAGCTTATTTTGAAGCCGATACAACGTATTCATAGCATCTAACGGTGTCAGCATAGTAATGTTGATCTCTTCCAGCTCTTTTAGCACATCCTCATCCTTCACCGTGTCAAAGAGTGACATCTGGGCCAGATCCACCTCATCATACTTGAGCTGTTTCTTGCCCTTTCCTTCCCCTTTTTGCTCTACCTGAATACTCTGCACCTTCTCTGTAATATCATTGTCACTTAGCTGCTCCACGATCTCCTTGGCCCTGTCAATGACCATATCAGGCACACCGGCCAGTTTGGCCACCTGAATACCGTAGCTCTTATCTGCACCGCCCTTGATGATCTTACGTAAGAATACAATATCATCCCCGCATTCCTTCACCGCAATACAGTAATTATTTACATTATGCATCTTGCCTTCCAGCTCTGTCAGCTCATGATAATGAGTAGCAAACAGTGTTTTCGCTCCAAGTAACTTACGGTTACTGATATGCTCGATCACCGCCCAGGCAATGCTCAGTCCATCAAAAGTCGATGTACCTCTACCGATCTCATCTAAGATCAACAGACTGTTGGAGGTGGCATTTCTAAGAATATTGGCCACCTCATTCATCTCTACCATAAAAGTAGACTGTCCGCTTGCCAAGTCATCCGATGCTCCCACTCGCGTAAAAATACGATCCACAATACCGATATTGGCGCTTTTTGCCGGTACAAAGCATCCTATCTGGGCCATCAACACGATCAGCGCCGACTGACGCATATACGTAGACTTACCCGCCATATTGGGGCCTGTAATGATGGAAATGCAATGCTTCCCATTGTCCAGATACGTATCATTGGCAATAAACAGATCATTATCGATCACCTGTTCCACCACAGGGTGACGCCCTTCTTTGATATCGATCAATCCCTTTTCATTTAACTTAGGCCGTACATAGAGATTTCGCTCCGCCACCAAAGAAAGAGACGCAAACACATCTAAGCGCGCCACTGCTTTGGCGGTCTTCTGGATCCGCTCGATCTCCATGGCAATGGAATCTCTGATCTTACAAAACAGATCATACTCCAGAGTATTTAGCTTGTCCTCTGCATTCAGGATCATATCCTCCAGCTCTTTTAACTTTGGCGTAGTATAACGCTCTGCGTTAGCCAACGTCTGCTTTCTGATATAATCTTCAGGCACCATATTTTTAAAAGAATTGGTCACTTCAAAATAATAACCAAACACCTTATTATATTTAATCTTCAGATTCTTGATCCCGGTACGTTCCCTGTCTTCATTCTCCAGCTCAGCAAGCCATTGTTTTCCATCCGTCTTGGCACTGCGCAGCGTATCAATATCCGGATCAAACCCATTCTTTATCATACCGCCTTCCCGAATGGTAATGGGCGGATCCTCTTCAATGGCCTGATCGATCAGCTGATAGATATCCTCCAGCCCATCAATTTCCTCGTTAATCTCACAAAGTGCTTCCTTCTGAAAAGCTTTCAGCACTGCCTTAATATGAGGCATCATTTCCAAGGAATTACGAAAAGCAATAAGATCCCTGGGATTAGCGGTCTTGTAAGTCACCTTGCTGAGAAGCCTCTCCAGATCATATACCGGATTCAGATACTCCCGTATCTCGTCTCTGGACACAGAATCTTTATTCAGCTCCTCGATGGCATCCAGACGCTTCTCCATCTGTGACTTCTCGATCAAAGGCTGCTCCAGCCAGCTTCGAAGGGTTCTGGCACCCATGGCAGTCCTGGTCTTATCAAGCACCCACAAAAGAGAGCCTCTCTTCTGCTTCTCTCTAAGTGTCTCCGTCAGCTCCAGATTCCGTCTGGTAGAGCTGTCAAGAAGCATATATTTACTGGTCAGATAAGGATAAATATGCGTAAAATGCTCCAGCGCCGTCTTCTGCGTATCATACAGATATTGAAGCATTGCCCCTGCCGCGATCATTCCTGTGGGAAAATCCTCGATTCCCAGGCCGATCAGGGTATTTACCTTAAAATGCTTCATCAGACACTTCTTGCATCCGTCATCATCAAACACATGGGCATCCAGCGCATTCACACTGATGCGGAGCCTTCCTCTCAAATCAGCAATATCCATACCGCTTACCAGAAACGCATCATTACAGATAATCTCCGAAGGACTATACTTCATCAGCTCATCTAATAACTTCTTTGTATCCTGCACCCCTGTCAGATAAAAGTCACCGGTGGACACATCTGCCACAGACAATCCTATCT
>JAZRJO010000049.1:0-2193 GCA_045645825.1 Acetatifactor sp.
CGTCGGCGCATCAGTTGTGGTCTTGGTGGCAGATGTGGGGGAGATTTGGCCTTGTGTGACCCTATATCTTGGAATGATGGGGACTGCGATGGGGCGGAAATTCGGTGCGTTTCGCATGTTGACATAATATTATTTACATAACAATTTGACATAAATTCCAAAAAAGATGTTTTTTGCCCAAATTCCTTGATAAAACCGCGGAATTCATCTATATTTAATTCAGACGTGTTTTACGTCAACCAATGCGTATAAAATAGATCTCTCAATCATAGGTTTCACTGAGGTGAGCGTTTTTGAAGTTGAGGGATCACGGAAAAGGCGGACAGCCATCGTTGCTGCCGCGGCTTTTTCTTTTGGCATTGTGCTTTTTGGCTGGCGTGCTTTTAGGACACTTTTTCACTGGGCAGCTGCCGGATACAATTGGAACTGAATTGGACTCATATCTGGAACGCTATCTTCAGGTAGAGATGGAAGTCTCATGGCAGGCGGTTTTTTCAGTTTTGTTGCAGTATCTTCGGTATCCACTGATGGGTGTTCTGCTAGGGTTCGCCTCTGTTGGGGTGGCTCTGATTCCACTGATAACGCTGGTTATTGGTTTTTTTATGTCTTTTTCTGTCTCTTGTTTTACTGCTGTTTTTGGAACGGATGGTGTGTTTCTGGCGGCAGCGGCAATGGGACTTCGCTGTTTGATAACGGTTCCGTGTTATTTTGTTCTGGCGGTTCCGGCGTGGGGAAGGTCAGCAGCTCTGGCCAGTTTGTCCTTTGGCAGAGGGCGACGGGTTTCTACGGCTATTTACAGTCGTGCATGGTGGACTTGGGTTATCCTTTGTTTCTTTGTGTTGTTGGTTGGTGCTTGTGCGGATTTGTTTTATACGCCCAGAATTCTGCAGTGGGCGTTAAAACGATTTTTGTTTTGAGTTTTTTAGGAAGGAGGAACTGATATGGATGACATCCAGCGCTATGGCAAGTTTTTAGCAGAGGAGAAGCGTTCTTCTCAGAATACGATCAGTTCTTACCTTCGGGACGTGACGCAGTTTGCGGAGTATCTGGAAAACAGTTGCGACTGTGAACTTCGAGATGCAGATGGAAGTATGGTTCGGGATTATATGAACTGGATGCAGGGACGCGGAAAATCCGCAGCGTCTGTTACCCGTTTCTTGGCATCTGTGAAATCCTTTTACAACTATCTGATTGCTCAGGGCATTATGAGCAGTAACCCTGCAAAGGGAATTACAGCAGCAAAAGTAGAGCGGAAATATCCTGAGATTCTTTCTTCCAAAGAAGTGGAGCTGTTTTTGGAGCAGCCTCAGTGCATCGATGCAAAGGGATTCAGAGATCATGCCATGCTGGAATTGCTGTATGCTACGGGAATCCGCGTGAGCGAACTGATTTCTCTGAATGTAGGGGATTTGAATTTGGCGGCCGGCTTGATTCGGTGTGAGAGCAAGGGAAAAGAACGCGTGATTCCTTTGTATCAGACGGCAATCAAAGCGCTTCAAGATTATGTGAAAAATATTCGACCTCAATTGATTGCGGACAGCAGAGAAGAGGCTCTGTTTGTCAACATGAATGGTGAGCGGATGAGCCGTCAGGGCTTCTGGAAAATCATCAAGTATTACCAGGAGAAAGCGGGTATTGAAAAAGACATTACCCCTCATACTCTGCGCCACTCTTTCGCAGTCCATCTGCTGGAAAACGGTGCAGATCTCCGCTCTATTCAGGAGATGCTTGGTCATGCAGATATCTCTTCCACTCAGATCTATACCCATGTGGTAAAGCGGCAGTTGAAGGATGTATATCGAAAGGCGCATCCTCGCGCATGAAGAATGACAGCACGGCTTTGGCCGTGCTGTTTTTTGAATAATATGAAAGGAACTGATCTTTTGTTTCTAAAGAAAGACGTGTGTTTTTCACAGGAAAACAGATTGGCTGAATGACGTTTTTCGGGAAGAAACATTGGCGGAATTGCGTATTGCATTTTGGAAAAATCTTAATAAGATAAAAGTAAAGCATCAGAAGACTCTGTCGTGGGGAAAGGATGATGAAATTATGGTTACATTACAGATGATTTGGGAAGCCCGTGAAGCACTGAGGGGTGTTGCGCGAGTGACTCCCTTGAATCCTGCCAAGAATCTGGGTAAGAATGTCTATATCAATGCTGGTTTGAAGCTGGTGGATGATACCCATATCTAT
>JAZRJO010000050.1:0-12230 GCA_045645825.1 Acetatifactor sp.
TGACGGCGGATATCGTGCAGAAGCCCTGCTGCATAGATCCACTCCGGATCAACACCAAAACTTTCCTCGCCATTGATCACTCTGGCGATCCTGGCCACATCCAGAAAATGCACCATATTATGACGGCAGAAGCGCCTGTGGGCTTCTGCCGCGTCATTTTTACTCAAATGCTCAAGGAATCCGGGATGCTTCATAATCCGATCAATCCGACTATCCTGCTCTGTTCTCTCCATCTTACCTGTCCTTTCGGTCATGCGCCATCTTGCCACTTATCACTGTCTCACCATCTGGAAAAAACGATTCTGCAACAGTTCACTCTCTTCAAAGCTTCCTCTGGTGGCAATACTCACTGTCTTACTTCCGGGCTTCTTGATCCCGCGCATGGTCATGCACATGTGCTCCGCCTCTATCATGACCATCACGCCCTGAGGCGCCAGGTATTCCATCATGGCATCTGCGATCTGCCCCGTCATCTGCTCCTGAATCTGTGGTCTTCTGGCATAGACCTCCACTGTCCTGGCAAGCTTGCTAAGCCCCACCACCTTGCCGTTCGGAATATACGCTACATGGGCTTTCCCATAAAAAGGCATCAGATGATGCTCACAGGTAGAATAAAATACAATATTCTTCTCCACCACCATCTCATTATGCTCCACAGCAAACACCTTAGACAAGTGATCCTTAGCACTCTCGTCCATGCCACCATAGATTTCTTCATACATTCTGGCAATTCGGTCAGGCGTCTCCTTAAGCCCTTCCCTGTTCACATCCTCACCGATGCCCTCTAACAAAAGCTTCACCGCTTCCTTTATCTTCTCATGATCTACCATGTTATTTTCCTTTCTTCCCTGACTCATTGCGCTTTATCACAATCTCCATCAATCTTCCCAGATACGACAGAGAACCAAAAGCCAGGATCACGTCGTCCTTCCCGGCCAGAAGATAGCTCATCTCCACAGCTTCTTCCAGACTATCTGCTGCCGTAACCTGTGGATGGCGCATAGCTGCATCTGTCCCACTTTGCCCGGCGGCCCGCATACACACCTCATTCACCGCCAGCGCCAGATCATAAGCATGCAACGCTCTGGTGTTGTCCGGTGTGGTCACTGTGAGAATATGGTCAGCACAAGGATAAGTCAACTCAATGATCTTCTCATACTCCTTATCGCTTAACACTCCCATTATATAGATAATTCTCTTATTTGTAAAATAAAACTTTATGGATTCTGCCAGTTTCTTTGCCGCATCTTCATTATGTGCCCCGTCAACCACAAAAAGCGGTTTCTTACCAATGACCGTAAAACGCCCCTGCCACACCGTCTGCAAAAGCCCTTTTCGAAGCATACTTTCCGAAACCGGAAATCCACACTTCGAAAGCACCTTGATCGTTTCTATAGCAAGCACTGCATTGTTCACCTGATATGTTCCGGTCAGCCTGATCTCCAGGTCTTTCATACCGTCATAATGAAACCGCTGACGCTCCACGCCATATCGCACTCCTGATGCCTTTGACGGATCAGCCACGATGAGCGGACACCCAAGCACTTCTGCCCGATCACGCAACACCACAGCCGCTTCCTCCTTCTGACAAAGTGTCACCACCGGTCTCCCTGTCTTCATAATGCCGGCCTTCTGAAAAGCGATGTCACCCAACGTCTTCCCCAAGAAATTCATGTGATCCATGCTAATGGTGGCAATGACACTGACACACACTGTCTCTATGATATTGGTAGCATCTTCAAGGCCGCCCATGCCAGTCTCCAACACTACAATATCACACTTCTGCTCTCTGAAATACCAGAAAGCCAGTGCCGTCTCCACCTCAAAAGGTGTGGGATGGGGATATCCCTGTTCCACAATCTTGTCACAGGCAACCTTGATAAGTTCCACTCCCTGACAAAGTACTTTCCGGGTAATAAACTTCTCATTCACCTGTATCTTCTCACGATAATCCGAGATCACCGGTGACAGATAACGTCCCACACGATACCCGGCACACTTTAAAATCGTGGAAAGATAGGCAAGCGTAGAACCCTTTCCATTGGTCCCGGCGATGTGTACAAATTTCAATTCATTCTGGGGATTCCCAAGAAACTCACATAATCTCCCTATACTGTCAAGCCCCGGCACAATGCGGTAACTGCTCAAAGACGCCACATAATCCAATGCTTCCTGATATTTCATGAGATTCCCACTTCCTTTCCTTATCTTCTGACACATGACTACATTATAATGCACTTTGACCAGATGTTCAATATAAGAATGAGAAAAAATATTGACACCGAAATGAATATGCTATTTTTTTCTGCAAATACTATTATCACCATATAAACCTAGAAAGGATCCTTTATGCTTCACGATTTTCTCAAATGCGGCACCATCGGCTGGTGCATGGAAATCATATTTACCGCTCTGGGCTCCCTGCGCAGAAGAAACTTTCGCCTGATTGGTGTCACATCCCTCTGGATGTTTCCCATCTATGGCTGTGCAGCCCTGTTAAAGCCCATATCCAAATTATTGAAAAGCTGGCCGATATGGATCAGAGGCCTGTCTTACATGACTTTGATCTTCTCTGTGGAATACACCACCGGCACACTGCTTGCCAAACGTCATCTGTGCCCTTGGGACTATCAGCAATCCCGTTGGAATATCAAGCGTTATATCCGGTTAGACTACGCTCCCCTGTGGTTTGGTGCCGGTTTATTATTTGAACGGATACTCTCACCATCACAAAAATAAGCGGCAAGTTGCTCTACACAACTTGCCCGCCTCACTATCTATACCTCATCCGGACCATCACAAAGGGCCTCAGAGCCTATATCCAGCATATTGACTGTACGGCGCTTTAATCTGGCTTCTTCAGACTCTTTCAAAATAAAATCCTTGATCACTCTGGCATTCTTGATATGCTCCAGCTGCAAGGTAGGATGAGTCGTATCACCTGTATGACAGACAACTGTTCCCAATCCAAACATCTTCTCGATCAAAGTAGCTGTCAGCTCCACGTCCTGCACCTTGTACATATAACAGTCGTTTTCAACCGTCTTTAGCAGACCACTGTCGATGGTGATCATATCTTCCTTCACAGTGTACTTGGTAAATGTAAAGGGAAGTCCCAAAAATAACCAGCGTTTTCTTTCTACAAATTCCATAAGTGAATCTCCTTTTGTTGAAAATTGTTACTCATACATCTAAAGTGCCACACTAATATTTATATTATAATCTATATCCGCACATTATGCAAATCTTTTTCAGAAAAAGTCTTACAAAAACCTTTATAAAAAATATTGCAACAATTGCCCAAACATGGTAGAATAATTGAAAGGAAAATAACAGTTCCATGAGCATTTCTAAGATAATGGAGGATTCGCCCATGACCGCACAAGAATGTATCAAAGGACGCCGGAGCATTCGCAAGTTTACTGATCAGCCGGTATCCCATGAACTGCTGGCTCAGATCGTAGAGACTGCATCCTACGCTCCCAGTTGGAAACACACGCAGATCGTCCGCTATATCGCTGTTGAAGGTGAGACTAAGGCAAAACTTGCCAAATGCACTTCTACGTTCCCCAATAATGGTGCGATTATGGAGAGTGCACCCATGGTCATTGCAGTTACCATCATCAAGGGCCGCAGTGGTTTTGAGCGTGATGGCTCCTACACCACCAAGCGTGGCGATTCCTGGCAGATGTTTGACGCAGGGATTGCCAGCGAAGCATTTTGTCTGGCCGCATATGAACAGGGACTTGGCACCGTTATCCTGGGTATCTTTGATGAGGAGGAAGCTTCCTCTCTTCTTGAAGTTCCCGAAGGCAGAGAGCTTGTTGCTCTGATTCCCGTAGGTCACCCTGCGGAAGAACCCGTTGCTCCCAGAAGAAAGCCTGTGGAGGAATTGTTATCTTATAAATAGTTTATGAAGTCGAAGGGAATATTCTCTTCGACTTTTCTACGGCCTTACGACGCCGGTCCTAAGGGTCGCTTTGTACAAATATGAATGAAGAAAGGAAGACACACTATGAAACATGTAATGAGTCCTTTGGATTTTACCACCGAGGAATTGACCAAGCTTTTTGACCTGGCCAATGACATCGAACAAAACCCGGCGAAATATGCCCACGCCTGCGACGGCAAGATTCTGGCCACCTGCTTCTACGAGCCCAGCACCAGAACCAGATTAAGCTTTGAATCTGCTATGACCCGCTTGGGCGGCAGAGTCATCGGATTCTCCGATGCATCCTGCTCTTCCGCTTCCAAGGGCGAGAGCGTATCCGATACGATCAGAATCATCTCCAGCTACGCAGACATCTGCGCCATGCGTCATCCCAAAGAAGGTGCTCCCATGGTGGCATCTGAGATGTCAAGTATCCCTGTGATCAATGCAGGCGACGGCGGTCACCAGCATCCCACCCAGACCCTCACTGACCTATTGACCATCCGCAGCATGAAAGGAAGACTTGACAACTTTACCATCGGTTTGTGCGGCGACCTGAAATTCGGCCGTACTGTCCACTCTCTGATCAACGCACTGGTTCGTTATGAAAACATCCGCTTTATCTTCATCTCGCCCGAAGAGTTAAAGGTTCCGGATTATATCATCGAAATGCTCAAAACAAAGGGCATTCCTTTTGAAGAAGTCATCCGCTTAGAAGATGTAATGCCACAGCTTGACCTGCTGTATATGACCCGCGTACAGAAAGAACGCTTCTTTAATGAAGAAGACTATATTCGCCTGAAAGATTTCTATGTTCTGGATACAACCAAAATGGCTCTTGCAAAAGAGGACATGCTTGTACTCCATCCCCTTCCCAGAGTCAATGAAATCTCTGTAGAAGTGGACAATGACCCCAGAGCCGCTTACTTCAAGCAGGCGAGGTACGGCGTATACGTGCGCATGGCACTGATCCTGACCGTATTGGATCTGTGTTAATACACCAATCACATCTTAAGTAACCACCGCAACCGCGGAGAAATGAGGTATATATGTTAAACGTAGGTAAAATCGAAGAAGGTTTCGTCCTTGATCATATCAAAGCCGGCAAAAGCTTATCCATCTATGAACACTTACAGCTGGACAAACTGGATTGCACCGTTGCCATCATCAAAAACGCCCGCAGTGAGAAAATGGGTAAAAAAGACATTCTGAAAGTAGAATGTGACATCAACATGCTTGATCTTGACGTCCTGGCTTTCATCGACCACAACATCACAGTCAATGTGATCAAAGACGGTGAGATCGTAGACAAAAAAATACTGGTACTGCCCAAACAGATCAAAAACGTGATCAAATGCCACAATCCAAGATGCATCACATCCATCGAGCAGGAACTGCCCCACATCTTTGTGCTGGCTGATGAGGAGAAAGAAGTTTATCGTTGTAAGTATTGTGAAGAGAAATATCACGAAGGTTCTAACAACAAATAAATCATAGACGCAAAAAGTCCGCAACCCCTTGATGATTTAACTGGGTTTGCGGACTTTCTGCTGTAATTATGACCGTTTTAAATTAGTGGAGATAATGGGACTTGAACCCACGGCCTCTTGCATGCCATGCAAGCGCTCTCCCAACTGAGCTATACCCCCATGTTGCATAAGTGTTTCAAACAAAGCTAAGTATATCACACTTTTGACAGAAATGGAAGAGGGAAAATCAAAAAATTTGAGTTCAAATCGCCCTTGCGACATATAATATACCAAACGCAAGGAGAGTAACTATGGGTACATTAAAAAAATATTTGATTAAAGGCACTATCTTTGTTCTGATCACAGGCATCCTATCGCACTTTGTTTACGAATGGTCAGGCAATATGCGCCTTATTGGCTTGTTTTTCCCAATAAACGAATCCGTATGGGAGCACATGAAATTATGTTTTTTCCCTATGCTGGTCGCTTCTTTTTACCTGAATCAGAAGCTTGCATCTGATTATCCGTGCATTACTTCTTCTTTATTATTCGGAGTATTGCTGAGTACTTATCTGATACCGGCACTATTTTACACCTATTCCGGAATATTAGGGTACCATATTGCATTTTTAGACATTTCCACTTTTTTTGTAAGTGTGATACTGTCATTTATTGCGATTTATAAGCTTACTATTTCTTGTAGGGCAGCTTCCTACACTCAATTCTTTAAATTACTTATATTTATTACAGCAATATGCTTTTTCTTATTTACCTATCGTTCTCCTGATCTTGGAATATTTGTTGCTCCGGGAAGGTAATTTCCCGGGCGATTTCTGTTTGCAGAATTCTACATTTTTTTATTCACAGTTCTCTTCTTTTGTCATAATATAAAACAAAAAGGAGAATTACCATGCCTGATAATTTTGATATGCGTTGGCGCAATGTGATTTGCCCGCCATGTAACTGTGACAGAGACCAAGATCGTGACCGCCGTGATGATCGTCGAAACGACAGACGGGATGACCGTCGGGATGACAGACGGGACCGTTACGATAATTGGCCTTGGCGTTAAGGGTATAAAATATAAGGAGCTGTTTTACACAGCTCCCTACATATATTTTTCACAGCGGTATCAATATCTACCGGACAATTTATTTCTTTCCAAACGTCACTTTACTGAAATATTCCAGTATACACTTTCTCATCAGGTTAAGTGCAGATGTCACCGCAGATTCTCTGATTTTTTCCCGATTCCCCATAAACTGGCACTTCTGCACTGTGACTTTCCCTTTCATATAACAGGCAATATATACTAACCCAACCGGCTTTTCCTTGCTTCCGCCGTCAGGACCGGCTATTCCGGTAATGGCTATAGCCATATCAGCCTTATAAGCATTGGCTGCACCCTTGGCCATCTCCTCGGCAACTTGTTCACTGACTGCACCATACTTTTGTAAGGTAGGCTTCTTCACTCCCAGGACTTTTCGCTTGGCCTTATTGGAATAAGTGATAAAGCCACACTTATAACTTTCTGATACGCCGGGTACATTGATCAGTCTTGCAGAAAGCATGCCCCCTGTACAAGATTCCGCGCAGGTAAAGGTCAATTCGTTGGCGATCATCAAGTCTACCACTGCCTTCTCCAGCGTCACATCCTCTTCTGTAGTGTAAATATCGTAGCCAAATCTTGATTTCAGCTCCTTCATAACAGGCTTATTCAGCTTCTTGGCTTCTTTCTCATTATCTGCCTTAGCAGTTACACGGATGTGAACCTCACCCGGCTTGGCGTACGTGGCAATGGTTGGATTGGTCTGAGTATCGATCAGATCCTTCAGCATGGTCTCCGCCTTGCTCTCTCCCACACCGCAGATTTTTACCGTCTGAGAATAAATGATGCCCGGCTCCAAAGCTTCCAGATAAGGTACTACACTCTCTTCAAACATGGGCTTCAATTCCCCGGGCGGTCCCGGCAAAAGTATTACATGGGTATTGTCTTTGCGCATGATGATGCCGGGAGCCGTACCATTGTGATTTCCAAGTACTAAAGCGCCCTCCGGGACCATGGCCTGTTTCCAGTTATTGTCGGTAACCTGCATTCCCCTCTTTTTAAAATATGCTGCAATGGCATCCTTACTGGCTTCATCCATTACCAGCTCTTTTCCAATAACAGCCGCTGCCGTCTCCTTGGTCAGATCATCTTCTGTAGGGCCAAGACCGCCGGATAAAATCACCACATCAGATCTGCCCATTGCCGTAGATATGGACTCCTTCAGACGACCTTCATTATCTCCCACTACTGACTGATAATAGCAGGAAAGCCCCAAAGATGCACACTTCTCAGCAAGATATGCCGCATTGGTATTGACAATATTTCCCAGCAACAGTTCCGTTCCTACACACAAAATTTCTACAGTCATTCTGCGCCTCCTCAAAACACATTTTCATTCTGGGTCTACATCCTGTTTATTTTGTCTCTTTCATCACCGATTTATTCTTCAAAATATAATCCAGCAGTGAGATCACAGTCAAAGCAAGCGCTACCCACATGGAAAGAACCGTCAGGATCTGTAATGCACTGATATTGGCGATCATCAAACAGATCATGATCATCTGGAATGTGGTCTTAAATTTGCCCCAGTAGCTGGCAGCGATCACCACACCATTATCAGAAGCAATCAGTCTGAATCCACTGATGATAAACTCTCTGCTGATAATGATGATCACCACCCAGGAAGGAATTCTATTAAGCTCGATCAGTGCGATCATGGCAGCACACACAAGCAGCTTATCTGCAAGAGGATCCATAAATTTACCGAAGTTCGTAACCAGATTATATTTTCTGGCAATCTTGCCATCGATCAGGTCAGTGAGACTGGCCACAATGAAAATCACCAGCGCGATCCAGTCCGTATAGGCAAAGTTTCCAAACCACCCGGCATGTCCGCCCAGAAGCAGCAAGATAAAAGGAACGATCATAATCATTCGGATAATAGTCAATTTATTGGGAAGATTCATAGTTTTTCTCCTTTCATTACCTAATCTTCATCATCTAATCTTCATCGTGATAGATTTCACCGATCAGATCGTATTCATTAGAACCTGTGACCTGTACCTTTACAAAATCTCCGGTCACAAGAGTTGCTGTGGTATTTAAAAACAAGTAGCCATCTACATTGGGAGCATCCCGATAAGTTCTGGTCACATAGGCATCCTCATCTGCAATCTTGCCTTCCACCATGACTGTCAACACCCGGCCGATCATATCTTCAGCCTTCTCAAAAGCAATTTCCTGCTGAAGCTCCATCAATTCCTCTTGGCGTGCAAGCTTTGTCTCTTCCTCCACTTGATCCGGCATCATAGCTGCAGCCGTATCTTCTTCCTGGGAATAGGTAAATACTCCCAGTCTGTCAAATTCCATTTCATCTACAAATTGCAGTAATTCCTCATGATCCTCCTCAGTTTCCCCAGGAAATCCGGTGATCAATGTGGTGCGCAGGCAGATGTCCGGGATGGCTTCCCGAAGTCTTTTAATCATCTGACGCAGCTGCTCCTGATTTGTTCTTCGACCCATGCGTTTTAAGATCCTGTCAGACCCGTGCTGAATGGGAATATCAAGATAATGGCATACTTTAGGCTCTGTGGCAATGACCTCTATCAGCTCCTCAGTCATCTCTTCCGGATAACAATAGAGGATTCTGATCCAGTAGATGCCACTGATCTTGGCCAGTTCCTTAAGAAGCCGGGGCAACATTTTCCTGCCATAAAGATCCTCCCCATACAAGGTAGTCTCCTGGGCTACCAGAATCAGCTCCTTTACGCCCCCTTCTGCAAGCTCCTTCGCTTCCTCCAGCAGGCTTTCCATGGGTACACTGCGGTAATTGCCCCGGACCTTGGGAATAATGCAATAAGTGCAATGCTTATCACAGCCTTCTGCAATCTTCAAATAAGCAAAATGTCCACCTGTGGTGACGATTCTCTTATGACCTGTCACAGGCTTTGCGTGAATATCCTCATAATGATTCTCACTTTTTCCGGCTAATACGGATTCCACTGCCGCCACAATACTTTCAATGGCGGTAGTACCCACAATGGCATCCACTTGCGGAATCTCTTTCTGGATCTCCTCCCGGTAACGCTGGGCCAGACATCCTGCAGCGATCAGCGCCTTAATCTGCCCGTTTTCACGAAGGCGCGCCATCTCCAGCAAGGTATTAATACTTTCTTCCTTTGCATCATTAATAAAACAACAGGTATTTACCACCACAATATCTGCCTGCGCCTCATCATCCGTAAAGGTATAACCCTTTTCTCCTAACATACCCAGCATCATCTCAGAATCCACCAGATTCTTGTCACAGCCAAGGGAAATAAACAATATCTTCATTCTAGATTTAACCTTTCCATTCACGCTCAAGAAGCAGAAACACGACTACCGGTTTCTGCTTCTTGCTACGGCTCCAAGTAACTTATACTTCTTCGTCGCTCAGAATCTTGATTTTACCCTGATTCAGTTCCTCCACAGCGATGGACAGTGATTTACTTGATTTCTCCGGCACCAATGCTTCTTCGCCGCCGATCAGCTGTCTGGCTCTCTTGGCTGTGGCCATCACGATGGAATAACGGCTGTTTACCACAGGCGCTTCGCCGGGCTCTACCTCACTGTTTACTACTTTCATTAAATCGGAATAAGATGGATGTAACATTATTCTTCTGCTCCTTTCGAAAACTCTTTCAACTCTTCTCTAATTTCTTTTATAAATGCTTCCCTGCGCACAGGTGCCCTGCGGGCAGCTTCCACCAGACGGTGGATCTCCTCTACGCATTCCTCCAAAACGTCATTAACTACTATATAATCATAGGCTTCCATGCCTTCTGATTCCTCATATGCTCTGGCAAGGCGTTTACTGATCACTTCCTGTGATTCCGTACCTCTGCCTACCAGCCTGCGCTCCAATTCCTTGGCACCTGGCGGGGTTACAAACAAAAGAAGGCTCTCGGGGAATTTCTCCTTCACCTTCAGTGCTCCCTGTATCTCAATCTCCAGCACCACATCCTTACCGGCCTGAAGCTGCTGCTCCACATAAGCCTTTGGCGTGCCATAATAATTGCCGCAATAGCAGGCATACTCAATCAGCCCATCCTCTGCAATAGTGCGTTCAAACTGCTCTTTCGTAGAGAAAAAGTAAGCCACACCTTCCTCTTCCCCTTCTCTGGGACTTCTGGTGGTCATGGACACGGAAAGAGCATAATTATCATATGTCTGTAACAGACGCTTCATCAACGTCCCCTTACCGGCTCCGGAAAACCCGGATACCACGATAAGTACTCCTTTATCCTTCATCTTCATACTCCTCCTCTTGCTTCGACTCTCTTGCCACCGAAAGTACCGGGCCGGCCTGCGCCCTGCCTGTAATGGTCTCCGGCAAAAGTGCCGACAGTACGATCTGGCTATTCTCCATCACAAGTACAGCCTTCGTCTTACGCCCCTGGGTGGCATCGATGGCGATGCCCTTCTCCTTGGCATTCTGCACCAAACGCTTCACCGGTGCGGAATCCGGGCTGACAATGGCGATGATCTTGGAAGTATTGACCATATTACCGAATCCGATATGAATCAGTTTATTCATGCAAGATTCCTTCCTTTATGTTTGCGGTTTTATTCGATATTCTGTATCTGTTCTCTGACCTTCTCAATCTCGGTCTTTAATTCAATGGCACAGTTAGACACTTCCAGATCATTGGCCTTGGAAAGAATGGTATTGGCCTCTCTGTTCATCTCCTGAGCGATAAAATCCAGCTTTCTTCCAATGCTGCCACCCTCTGCCAAGGTCTTCTTCGTAGTCTCAATATGACTCCGTAGACGCACCAATTCCTCATCTACACAGATTCTGTCGGCCATGATCGCCACTTCTGTCAGAAGTCTGCTCTCATCAATCTTCACATCCTCCAGAAGTTCTCTTACCTTATCTGCCAGCCTCTCATGATATTCAGCCAGTATCTGCGGGGAACGCTCACTGATAAAGTCTGTTAATTCCAGCATGCCATCCAGCTTACCGATCAGATCCTCCTTCAGATTCTCTCCTTCTACGATTCTGGTCTGTACAAAGCCCTCTGCTGCTCCGGCTACGGCCTTCTGCAATTCTTTCCACAGTTCTTCCTCATCCATGGTCTGTTCTTCCATGGTGAAGACTTCCGGATACTTAGAAAGCGTAGACACCCTAACATCATTATCCAACTGGAACTCCTCTGCCATCTGATCCAGATATTTCAGATATTCAGCAGCCACCTCTCTGTTATAACGGACAGTGGTGTTACTCTCGCTAAAATCCTCATAGCTAATGAAAATATCTACTTTTCCCCTGGAAATATACTTCTTTAACTCCGTGCGGATGGCAGATTCAAAAAAATTAAGCTTCTTGGGCATCTTGATATTGACGTCCAAGTAGCGGTGATTCACTGATTTCATCTCAACCGTGAACTTACGATTATTCTCGGCCACTTCACACCTGCCGAAACCGGTCATACTCTTTATCATATGCACGCTCCAATCTTACGTCAGAAGTGATATATACACTTCATCTTATTATAAAACAAGATTGGGGAAGCGTCAAGAGTGGAGTTCATTTTCTCAAGAGTCTCTTGCTTTCTATTTTGTCATCTGGTAAACTATACATAGATTATGCGCAATGAAAGTGAGGTATCTCCTTATGGCATTTGACGGCATTACCATAGCCTGTATCGTAAAAGAAACGAAAGACTCCCTTTTAGGAGGAAGATTATATAAAATTGCTCAGCCGGAACCGGATGAGTTGTTGCTTACAATCAAGACA
>JAZRJO010000051.1:0-1580 GCA_045645825.1 Acetatifactor sp.
AGGATATGGCATTATCTATTTTGCCACACCTTATGACAACTAGCGCAAAGAAAAACAAAATTGAAAATGAAATCGTTATTTTAACAGCAACTAGTGGGGACACAGGAAAAGCTGCATTAGCAGGCTTTGCAGAAGTAGAAGGTACCAGAATTATTGTATTTTATCCTAAGAATGGAGTTAGCCCTGTTCAGGAAAGACAGATGGTAACTCAAAAAGGAGATAATACTTATGTTGTTGGAATTCACGGTAATTTTGATGATGCCCAGTCAGGTGTTAAGAAGATTTTCAACGACAAAGAATTAGCAGAATATATGAATTCCAAAGGATTCCAGTTCTCATCTGCTAACTCTATCAATATCGGACGTCTGGTTCCCCAGATCGTTTATTATGTGTATGCTTATGCGAAGCTTTTGCAAGAAGAGAAGATTGCTGACGGTGAAGTGATCAATGTGGTAGTTCCCACCGGTAATTTTGGTAATATTCTGGCTGCTTTCTATGCAAAGAATATGGGTGTGCCTATCGGAAAGCTGATCTGTGCTTCCAATGATAACAAGGTGCTGTATGACTTCTTTGCCACCGGAACTTATGATCGTAACAGAGAGTTCATGCTGACCACATCACCTTCCATGGATATTCTGATCTCCAGTAACTTAGAGAGACTGATTTATCGTATCGCAGGAAATGATGCGCAGAAAAATGCACAGTTAATGGCTTCCTTAAGCGGTCAGGGTAAGTATGAGATTACAGAAGAGATGAAGGCCCGTCTTATTGACTTCTATGGCAATTATGCTACCGAGGCTGAGACTGCTCAGACCATTCAGAAATTATATGAGGATTGCGGCTATGTGATCGATACCCATACAGCAGTGGCAGCTTGCGTATATGATAAATACGTGAAGGAGACAGGAGACCGGGCTAAGACTGTGATCGCTTCTACAGCAAGTCCCTTCAAGTTTACCAGAAGCGTTATGGACGCTATTGATCACAAGTATGATACAATGAGTGATTTTGAACTGGTTGATGAGCTTTCTAAGATCGCCAATGTGGCAGTTCCGGGTGCCATCGAGGAAATCCGCAGCGCTGAAATCGTACATGATAATGTGTGCGAAGTTGGAGAGATGAAGCAAATCGTGAAAGACTTCTTGAAGATTTAGATGTTAAACATAATGTGAAAAAATTGTAATGCCCTTTCGGATAGCCGGAGGGGCATTATAAATTTATTGCCTTATCACTCCGGCTCCTTACATGCAAGAGGTGGATTTAAAAATTGTTATATTGGATTGCTTTTTGGGCAGGATGGTATTAGAATAATAAAAAGGACATTCAACAAAATGGAGGATAAGATGACAGTAAAAGAGATGTTAAATCATGTGGATCATACTCAGTTAAAAGCATTTGCAACCTGGGAGGATATTGAGAAATTATGTGAGGAGGCAATTAATTATCAAACAGCCAGCGTATGTGTGCCTCCTGCATATATCAAGCGGATTCATGACACTTACGGTGACAAAGTAAATATCTGTACCGTAGTAGGTTTCCCCCTGGGTTACAGTGCTACAGAGGCTAAAATTGCAGAGGTA
>JAZRJO010000052.1:0-1962 GCA_045645825.1 Acetatifactor sp.
TGTTTGAGGAGCGCAGCGACGAGTTTTGCCGTTTGTGCTCTGATCTTAGCTTCCATTCCCATCCAGTCATAACACTTAGTAACTCTTACAGTTTTGCAACTGCGAAGCAAACAGCCACCGCCTCCCCTTGTGAGATTTACCAACCGGCCGTCTTGAACTGCTTACCGTCCGCGTCCTCAGTCTTGGTTGAACTGTTACACCTGTATTCCAAGATGTGCGTAAGCCAGCTCGGTTACCACTCGTCCTCTGGGGGTACGATTGATCAAACCATTCTTAATCAGGTAAGGCTCATAGACATCTTCAATGGTGCCGGCATCTTCGCCGATAGCAGCTGCCAGAGTATCAAGACCTACCGGTCCGCCGTTGAATTTCTGTATCATGGTCAGAAGCATATTACGGTCAATCCGATCCAAGCCCAGCTTGTCCACATCCATCAGATCTAAAGCAGTCTTAGCCACCTGACCGTTGATCACGCCATCATATTTCACCTGAGCAAAGTCCCGGACCCTTTTTAAGATCCGGTTGGCCAGTCTGGGTGTGCCGCGGCTTCTTTTCGCCATCTCCACAGCCCCCTCTTCATCTATTTTCACATTTAATACTCGGGCAGAGTGCAGGATGATCAGCTTCAGCTCTTCAATAGAATAAAATTCCAGATGGTGAATCATACCAAAACGATCTCTCAGTGGTGCTGTCAGAAGTCCTGCACGAGTCGTTGCACCTACCAGTGTAAACTTGGGCAGGTCAAGACGCACCGAACGGGCAGTGGGGCCCTTGCCTATCATGACATCAATACAATAGTCCTCCATGGCAGGATACAACACCTCTTCTACCTGACGATTCAGACGGTGGATCTCATCTACAAAAAGCAGATCCCCCTCTTCCAGATTGTTCAAAATAGCCGCCATCTCTCCCGGCTTCTCAATGGCCGGACCACTGGTCACTTTTAAATGGACACCCATTTCATTGGCAATGATACCTGCCAAAGTGGTTTTGCCAAGTCCGGGGGGACCGTAGAAAAGTACATGGTCCAATACATCCTTACGAAGCTTCGCAGCTTCAATATAGATCTTCAGATTTTCTTTTATCTTCGATTGACCAATGTAGTCATTTAAAGTCTGGGGCCTGAGTGACCCTTCAATTTTCACATCTTCTTCAGTGATATTGGTTTCTATCATTCTTCTTGCCATTAATACACGTTTCCTTATGAGCTATTTCAATATCTTAAATCAAAACATTTTCTTCAAAGCAGCTTTCAAGATGGCGCCGGAGTCCATATCTTCTATACCTTCTATGGCATTTACAGCCTTTAGACTCTCTGCCTGCCCATATCCCAGTGATACCAATGCCTCCACTGCTTCACGCTTCTGAGCGGTATCGCCCGCCAACACATTGCAGCCATGAGAAACGATTTCCTTTCCAATAGCAGTATCTTCCATACTGATCTTCCCCTTAAGCTCCAGGATCAATCGCTCTGCAGTACGCTTGCCCACACCCGGCGCCTTGGAAATTGCCTTTACATCCCCTGACATGATAGCAAATCTGAGGGAGTCCGTATCCATCACCGCAAGTATGGCCTGCGCCACCTTAGGCCCAATACCATTCACGGTAATACAAAGCTTAAAAAGCTCCAACTCATCCCGTGTCAGAAATCCATACAAAGAAAAAGCATCTTCCTTCACCAAAGTATATGTATAAAGCTTCGCCACCTCTCCCGCCGCCGGCAGCCTCCCTGCCGTATCCGCAGAAATCTTCACATTATACCCAATATCATGGACATCCAAAACCACATTATCTTCCGTAATATCCTCTACAATACCTTTTATATATGCAATCATGGTCTTAAAACAGTCAGGTTGACTCCCTTCTCCTTTATGTATATTCCTATCATACCAGAACGAATGTTTTTATGCAACTGTTTTTTTTCCTCCCAGTTCAGCCAGAGACGGTACAGGGATGAAAATC
>JAZRJO010000053.1:0-3623 GCA_045645825.1 Acetatifactor sp.
CGATATAGCGGGCGGGCTTTTCTATTTTCATTAAAATGTCATCTGACAGCATTAAATTACTCATGTAGGTAACCTTTCTTATTGTAGTTTAATAATAATCTATAAAGCCGTACATATCCACATGCACAGTAAGCAAATAAAAAGATAAAGAACCCTAATGTATACTGACACTTTGCTTCCCAAAAGACCAAAAACACAAAGCCACCCAAAAAATAAATCCCGGGAAGCAGGTGTTTTAGTCTGATATCCCGAAAGCCAAGCACCAGCCACAGAAGCACACCTGTATGAATCAATGTCATCAGGTAATTTAAATAATTGTTCAGTTTCACACGAATGGATCCTGTATACATGGATTGGATCCAGTCCGGCACAGGTACTCTTGCATCTGATATCTCGCCAAACCAAAATCCCTGAAAGCTTGGATTATTCCACTGGGAAGCCATCTTGTGGTAATAAAACCAGGCAGCATAGCCGGGATCCTGCCTAAATTCCTGAAATCTATAGCGGATCATCTCAGCAAAAGTATCCTTCATCAGCGCTTCCTTGCCTTCGCATTCCAGATACGTCCTGTCATGGACGCCATTATACCATCCGGGCGCCATATAACTCTCCTGCATCCCCATGGCGACATAGCCAAGAGTAGGCATGGTCCGAAGTTCTTTTGCACCGGTTTCGGATAACACCTTGCTTTTCATGCCAATGTTGGCAAATGTTACAAGAAGTATGGCAACGAGCACACCCCAAAGCGCCATAAACTGCTTCTTACGAAGTCCTTCATAACAGCCATAGATTATCATAGCGATCACGGCGATCCAGCTAAAAGCCTTTAATTGCACCGCCAGAAACACTGCAAGAACCATTATCACCAAGTGCCGCTTCCTGCCTGTCTGAAAGAGAGAAATCTCCTGTTGCATCCCCAGAGCGATCAGCGCCCAAGAGATCAGATTAAAATAGGTGAACACCACATACAGGCTTAACGGGAAAAACAACACACATGCAATAAGGGTCAGATTTCCCACCGTTTCACCAAACAATTGACTACTGATCTTCTTGAGACAAAACTGAAAAATTCCTAAAGCAGCCACATTGATAAATTGCAGCACAATCTGATTCTCTGCTCCTACAAGCCCCACTAGGCCTTTTAGAAAAAACAATGCCCCCATTTGATTAAAATGACGCTCTGCATACCCTAGATATTGAAAGTCAGTGTAATTACCCTCATGCAACTGACAGGCAATATCCCACAGGATTGAGGAATCTCCAAGGGGCTCAAACTGGGTGTTTTGTACAAGATAAAGAGCCATTAACAGATTGACCACGAATAAAATGGAAGCAGTCCACTTTATGACCAGTTTTAATGTACCAGGCTTGATCTTAAGTTGTTGCAACTCAAATAACTTACCCACTGCAAACACAATGATGCCCACTATGAGCACCAAAAGAATGTGCCTCAAAGGAGAATCAATGATATAATCAGTATGTTCTTCGTAGCCGGAGACAATAGACGTCCGAAAAATACTCAGCAACAACAAGAAAACCTCTACTGCTAACAGCAGAAGTTTTACAATGTTTTCACTTACTGTGGTAAATCGTCCGAACCACTTGCTCGCCATATATGCTCTCCTTGGAAAACAATTCATTTAAAAACCTCTAAGACATATTATATGCGGTATGGCAGGAAAAATCAAGAGATTTAGTGAAGACAGAAACACAAAATATGACTGGTCTTAGGAAAATCTTAATAATTTCTCATAAAAAAACTTAAACATCTTCCGTTAATTTTTGTTATACTATTTTCATGTGGCTGAGTCAAGAGTTGAAGAAGCCAATCTGCATGAAACCGTAAGAAAGGACACCGATCATGAGCTGTAAAATATTAGTTGTAGATGATGAGCACGATATTGCAGATCTTCTCGAAATCTATCTACGCAATGAAAACTATATTGTATATAAATTTTATTCTTCCAGGGAGGCCCTTGCCTGCATCGAAAAGGAAGATCTGGACCTGGCGATCCTAGACATCATGATGCCGGATATCAGCGGTCTGACTTTGTGTCAGATGATCCGGGAAAAATACACTTTTCCGGTGATCATGCTCACTGCCAAGGATCGTGAGATAGACAAGATTACGGGGCTGACAATGGGTGCTGACGATTATGTGACCAAACCCTTCCGCCCCTTAGAGCTGATGGCCAGGGTAAAGGCTCATCTTAGAAGATACAAGACTTACTCCGGCAGACAGGAAAACACGGAAGGTATCCTCTCTCATGCCGGTCTGATGCTAAACATTCACACCCATGAATGTACTTTAAATGGCCAGGTACTCACGCTGACGCCCACAGAATTCTCTATTCTTCGGATTCTTCTGGAGCGAAAAGGCACTGCAGTCAGCGCCGAAGAATTGTTCTACGGAGTCTGGAAGGATGAATACTACAGCAAAGGCAATAACACCATAACCGTACATATCCGTCATCTGCGGGAGAAAATGCACGATACGGCAGACAATCCAAAATACATTAAAACAATCTGGGGAGTGGGATATCGAATTGAAACGTGATACAAAGGGACACAACACTGATTATGCACATCTGAAAATGAAGCTGCTGGCACGGATACTTATCTCCTGCCTTGTGGCTATGCTTACTATTTTTCTGCTCTATATCGTTTTCTGGCGCGGCCGGGGAAGTGAATGGGTGGTCTCTATCATTATGTGGCTGTTTCATATTGACTACAGTAAATCCGTGTATATATATAAACAAATTGTACGTGATAATCAGGAAATTATCTGGTTTGTCGCGATCGTGATCGTATTTATGGTACTGCTTCGCATCGTCTTAAATTGGTTGACAAGGTATTTTGATATGGTAAATCAGGGGATTGATGCCTTATTGTCAGATGATGCAGAGATTCGTTTGCCGTCAGAAATGGTTGCTACAGAGCGTAAACTGATAGCTGTGAAACAAAAGCTGAAACAGCGTACCTTAGAAGCACAGCTTGCAGAACAGCGTAAAAATGATTTGGTGATGTATCTGGCTCACGATATCCGCACCCCTTTGACCTCAGTGATCGGCTATCTCAACCTGATGACAGAGGCCCCTGATATGCCAGCGGAGCAAAAAGCCAAATATCTTAGTATTACCCTTGATAAGACCAACCGCCTGGAGAAAATGATCAACGAATTTTTCGAGATCACCATGTACAACCAACAGCAAATTACCATCAACAAAGAACCTATCGACCTTTATTATATGCTAGTGCAGCTGATAGATGAGCTCTCTCCCATCCTTTCTGCCCAAGGGATATCGGCTGATCTTCAGGCAAATGAAGATTTGACAGTCTGGGGCGATTCGGATAAATTGGCAAGGGTATTTAACAATATCTTGAAAAATGCAGCAGCTTACAGCTACCCCGATACAACGATCCATATTGCAGCGAAGGAAAAGGAAGACACCATAGTCATCTCCATCAGCAATCAGGGGGAACATATTCCGAAGGATAAACTGACCACTATTTTCGATAAATTCTACCGCTTAGACGAAGCCCGCACCTCCGATACCGGCGGTGCAGGCCTGGGGTTAGCTATTGCAAAAGAGATCATTATGCTACATGGGGGCCATATCAGT
>JAZRJO010000054.1:0-3940 GCA_045645825.1 Acetatifactor sp.
CTGTCGCCTTCAGTAATAATAATGCTGCGGATATTTGTTCTTCTGTGTATCTCATGATATTTCAGGTGCTATATAGTCCAACTTTTTGTCCGCACGCCCCTACTTATCACATCATTCCTTAATTGCTGTACAGTTGACACATTTCCATCTCTTTACGCCCTCTAAGAACACATGTTTGATATAATCATATCAAAAATAGTGCCTGTTGTAAAGAGCCAAAATATACCTTTTTCCCAATTGTCCGCCTATTACACTATCGATTAAGATAATTTTTCCGCCAACTTAAGTGCCTCATCAATATGTGCACAGAAATTTTCTCTTCCCACTTTGTCGCTAAATCCGCTCTTTGTCATCACCTTCATGGGTTGATCATTCACATGTGAGAAAATCAGATGTACACCCTTCTTCTCACAATCCCTATGAAGCTGTTCAAGATTGTGCATGGCCGTAGCATCTATGGCGCTGACACTTCTCATGCGAAGCACAAGGCACTTTTGACCATCGTTGACACCGATCTTTAAGATCTTGTCTGCCGCGCCAAAGAACAAAGGTCCGCTAACTTCGTATACATATGTATTCTTGGGAACTGCCCTTAAGGATAAGGCGTCCGGATCCTTAAAAGCATCGTCATCCTCATCCACGTATTTCCAGCCTTCTACCTCTGTCACATCGCTCATACGCTTCATAAACAGAATCGCAGCCATAATGATACCCACTTCAATTGCAACTACCAGGTCAAATACCACTGTCAGCACAAAGGTAGTCGCCAGTACCAGAATATCACTCTTCGGTGAAGTCTTGCACAGATGTACAAACTTACGCCACTCAGACATATTATAAGCCACCATAAACAGGATCGCCGCAATGGTAGGCATGGGAATCAACGCGGCATAGGGCATCAATACTACAAGAATCAGAAGCAATGTCACAGCATGCACCATACCCGCAATGGGAGTACGTCCACCGTTCTTAATATTGGCAGCTGTTCTTGCGATCGCTCCCGTAGCCGGAATTCCGCCAAATAACGCAGACGCCATATTACCGGCACCCTGGGCCACCAACTCCATATTGGAACGATGCTTACTGCCGATCATTCCATCTGCCACTACACAGGAGAGTAAAGATTCAATAGCCGCCAACACTGCGATTGTCACAGCATCCGGAAGCACCGTTCCCATCAGTTCCAGATTAAAAGACGGCATGGTAAACTTTGGCAGATCATTGGAAATTTCATATAAATCTCCGATGGTATTCACCTTCATACCAAGACCACTGACCATACCAATGCCGGCCAGCACAGCGATCAAAGAAGGAGGAATCTTCTTACAGAAGCCCGGCAGATAAGGCCAGCCGATCAAAATCACCATACATACTAAGCCAACAATAACCGCCTGCCAATTTATGGTATCAATAAACGCAAATACTGCACCAAGTTTTTCCATGGTTTCGATCAGCGGTTCTTCTGTCACCACTGTAAGTCCCAGGAAATCCTTGATCTGTCCTACCAAAATCGTCACAGCAATACCCGAAGTAAAGCCTGTAGTGATCGTATACGGTATAAATTTGATCAAATTGCCCAGACGAAGCACGCCCATGATGATCAGGAAGATACCCGCCATTAAAGTGGCCAGAACCAGACCTTCCATCCCATTCTTTGCCACGATACCTGCTACAATCGTGGCAAATGCCGCCGTAGGTCCGGCAATCTGCACACGGCTTCCACCCAGGAAAGAAATCACAAAACCGGCTACGATAGCGGTATAAATACCCTTTTCAGGGGTTACACCGGAGGCAAGAGCCAGGGCAATTGATAAAGGTAATGCGATAATTGCTACAATAATACCTGCGACCACATCCTTTATAAACTGCTCACGGGAATAGGTCTTCATGACTGAAAAAAGCTTTGGTTTTAATTTATCCATTTGTTTGTCCTCTCACGAAAAAGTTGCAGCCCCAAGGACTGCAACAGATATATTAGTACAAAATGTGAGGTTTTTCAAGAGGAAAAATAAAATTTTGACAAGATTTGTCAATCCACCACATGCCCCATATAATAAAACCCATGGCACTCATCCAAGGACACGTTCACGATCTTCCCGATCAAAGAAGCATCCCCCGGGAAATGCACCAATGTATTATTAGACAATCTGCCGGTCAGAAGCGCCGCATCGTGCTCATTGACCTCTTCCACCAACGCATCCATCACCATACCCCGGTACTTAGTCACCTGCTCTCTTGCCGTATCCTGCACCACCTTAAGCACCTTGTCAAACCCTGCCTTTACCACATCCTCCGGCACCTGATTCTCCATGGCTGCTGCAGGAGTCCCGCTCCTCTTAGAATAAATAAACGTAAAGGCATTGTCATATTTTACCTTACGCACCACATCAATGGTCTCTTCCACATCCTCAGGCGTTTCTCCGGGAAAGCCCACGATGATATCCGTGGTAATGGCCATGTCCGGAATCTCTGTGCGAATCTTTTCAGCCAGTGCAAGATACTGCTCCTTCGTATAACGACGGTTCATCTCCTTCAGAATGCGAGTGGATCCTGACTGCAACGGAAGATGCAAGTGTCTGCAGATTTTCTTTGATTCCTTCATTACCTGAATCAACTCATCCGACAGATCCTTGGGGTGTGACGTCATAAAACGGATCCTCTCAAGTCCTTCTATCTTCTCGATCTCACGAAGAAGCTCCGCAAATGTCATAGGCTCTTCCAAGTTCTTACCATAAGAATTCACATTCTGCCCAAGAAGCATCACTTCCACCACACCATCTGCCACTAAATTGGTGATTTCCCTGATAATATCCTCCGGTCTTCTGCTTCGCTCTCTGCCTCTTACATAGGGCACGATACAGTAACTGCAGAAATTATTACAGCCGAACATAATATTGATACCGGACTTAAAAGGATACTTTCTCTCAACGGGCAGATCCTCCACGATCTTGTCCGTATCCTTCCAGATATCGATCACCATCCCTTTATTTTCAAAAGTACTGTTTAACAGCTCTGCAAATTTGTAAATATTGTGTGTTCCAAAGATCAGATCCACAAAGCGGTAGCTTTCCTTGATCTTCTCGATCACTGTAGGCTCCTGCATCATACAGCCGCAAAGAGCAATCTTCATCTTCGGGTTCTTGCGCTTATAACCGTTAAGTACCCCAAAACGGCCATAGACACGCTGATTGGCATTATCCCGGACAGTGCAAGTATTAAAAATCACAAAATCCGCATTTTCCTCTTCGATCAGCTGATATCCTGCTCTCTCAAGAATTCCCGTAAGCTTCTCCGAATCTCTGGCATTCATCTGACAGCCAAAGGTAGTCACACAGCAAGTGGGCTGCCTGCCAAGCTCCTCCTTCAGCCGCTGCACATGCAATGCTGCTTTCTCTATAAATTCATACTGTCTTACAGTTTCTTCCTGTGACAATAACACCTGTGTTCTTTCTGTACTCATCCTCTACTTCTCCTACGCATTATATATCTGCGCATTTCTGCGCCAGCAAAACCAACAACTCTGTAACCTTTTCCATGGATTGCACGCAAGCATACTCAAACCTGCCATGGAAATTACCGCCACCGGTACACAGATTCGGACAGGGCAGCCCCATAAAGGAAAGTCTCGCCCCGTCAGTACCGCCTCTGATAGGCTTCACAACCGGCTCTATTCCAAGCTTTTTCATGGCCCAAGACGCATTCTCAATTAAATGCATGTGCTCCTCGATTACTTCCCGCATATTGTAATAGGAGTCCTCCATATCCACTTCTACAGTACCTTCCCCATACTTCTTATTCAGGAAATCAACCACATCCAAAAACAAAGCTTTCTTCTGTTCAAACAATTCCCTGTCATGATCCCTGATAATATAACCGACCTGTACTTCTTCTACAGAACCACTGATACTGTCCAAGTGATAAAAACCTTCATACATCTCAG
>JAZRJO010000055.1:0-2644 GCA_045645825.1 Acetatifactor sp.
TGCATTCATCTGATCCTGATATTGTACTATGGTCGCCTTGCCCTCTTCCAGCGCCGCCTTTCCATCGGCCAGTTGGCTCCAGGCATCAGTGATCTGCGCCCGTCCATCGGCAATCTGCGCCCGGAAAGAAGCAATTTCTGCAAGTCCCGCCTCCAACTCTTTCTTCTGTGCCTCATCCGTTACAAGGGTAAGCATTCCCAAGGCTTCCACCTCTTTGGCATTGAGCATCATTTCCTGCTGGTCCAGTTCTTGCTCCTTCTTAGAAAGCTCCGTTTGGGCAGCAGCCAGTACAGATTCCTGTTTGGTGATCACCGATGACTGACCGGCAAGCTCGACCTGACCTGCTGCAAGCTCAGCCTGACCGCTTGTAAGCTTTTTCTTTTGCTCTTGCCAGAGTGCCAGATTCTTTGTAAGCTCAGCTTCGGCGTTCAAAAGCTTCTGTTCCTCTCTCGCAAGCCTATCCTCGCCTTTTTTGATTTCTTTTTCTTTCTCTACCAAGAGCCGCCTTGCATCGGCCAATTCCTTCTCACCTTCTGCAAGCTGTTTTTCACCATCTGTAAGCTCTTCAGAGGCTTTTAAAAGCTCTTCTTTGGCATCAGCCAGTTCTTTTTCTCCCTCGGCTCTGCCTTTCTCCAGTTCTTCTTTCGCCTCTGCGATTTCTTTTGCTCCATCTGTCTTTACACGTTGAAACCGTTCCTCTGCAAGGGTCAATGCCAGTTCTTCCCACTGTGCTTCCTGCCCCTTAAGATATGTCTCATATTCCTGACTGTACAGTGCAAAATCCCGGTCAAACTTTACATAGACTTCTGTATAATCCTCGATGGCAAATCCTTCCATGGGAAGATAAATAAATCCGCTGATCCGCCCGTTTCCCAAGGAGGTATTCCCTCTCTCAAACTGGATATACAAGGGAGATTGAATCACTCCCACGATGGTGTATTCTCTTGCTGCAAACTTCTCCAGATCCTCCTCTTTGTTGGAACCGGACAACACCAGCTTCTGTCCAATCTGATCTTTTGAAAACAACAGACTGTCCACCACACATTCGTTCTCTCCCTCCGGCAGGCGCCCGGACTTCACCACCACCTGATTGATGGTTTCCGGAAGACTATGGGCTTTCACCACCATCTCATTGCCCTTTTGCACAGAGCAGAGAATGTCAAAACTCACCGCACCCTCCACAGCCCGCACATCTTCCATCTTACTCATGGCCTCTACTGCCTGTTCATCATATCCCACAGTGGAGAGAATCCGATAATCATAAAAAACTTTCTCTATCCAGAAATCACCGGTGGTCTTGACCATACTGCTTCTTACTACTTTGAGACCTGAGAATAGACTTACTCCCAGCGCCACAATAGCCAGTATGGCCATAAAACGCCCAAAACTCTGCTTAATTTCCCGAAATGTGGACCTCCACATCATCGACTTCATAACTTATCCTCTTTTCTATCCCGAATGCAGAATATGGCTCTACCATTCCAAATCTGCAATATCCACAATGTTATCATTTTTTACCATACTGACTACTGTACCGCTTTTTACCGTAATAATACGATCTGCCATGGCTGTCAGCGCTGAGTTGTGCGTGATCACGATCACCGTTTTGCCTTTCAGCCTGCAAGTATCTTGCAAAAGCTTCAGCACCGCTTTACCCGTATGATAATCCAGTGCCCCCGTGGGCTCATCACACAACAATATCTTCGGATTTTTGGCAAGTGCTCTGGCGATAGCCACACGCTGCTGTTCCCCGCCGGAAAGCTGCGCCGGGAAATTGGATAGACGATGGGCAAGCCCCACATCCTCAAGGACTGTGGCCGCATCCAACGGATCCTTACAGATCTGTCCGGCCAGCTCCACATTCTCCAGTGCCGTCAGATTTTGCACCAGATTATAAAACTGGAACACAAATCCTATATCATACCGCCTGTATGTGGTCAGCTGGTGCTTATTGAAAGCTGAGATCTCCTGTCCATCCAGCCACACGTGACCGTCACTCAGCGTATCCATACCACCCAGAATATTCAGAATCGTAGTCTTACCGGCGCCGGAAGCACCTACTATGACACAAAATTCCCCCTGCTCTATCTCAAAATTCACATCATGAAGGGCAGGTATCTCCACCTCACCTGTTTTATATACTTTCTTTACATTTTCAAAGGTTACAAAAGCACTCATTTATGTAACATCCTTCCTAAATTCAAGCAAATAAATATCATGTTTTTAAGTATAACACAAAAAAGAGCCGGCGAAAATGCCGACTCTTTAAATTTCACAGACTTTTAATATATTTTTAAAATCTTATCTGCAGTTCAGGTATCCACTACTTCAACTGCCCTTCCAACGTCTCAGCCACCTTATCAAGAGCCTCGGGAATACCAGCCGGATTCTTACCGCCGGCCTGTGCCATATTAGGCCGTCCGCCGCCGCCACCGCCAACCAGTGCCGCAATACCCTTGATCAGATTACCAGCATGAGCTCCTGCCGCCACAGCGCTGTCAGTAGCCATGGCTACCATATTCACTCTGCCATCCTGGTTAGACAACAGAACCACAACGCCTTCTCCCAGTTTGCCCTTCAGCTGATCGCCCAGATCACGCAGTCCATTCATATCTACGCCATCTACGCTGGTTGCCAGAAGCTT
>JAZRJO010000056.1:0-3329 GCA_045645825.1 Acetatifactor sp.
GTCTCCCACCATTCTTTATTATTTAAATACCATTCAATTGTCTTCTTAATACCATCCGCAAACTTCGTCTCAGGAAGCCAGCCAAGTTCGTTATGAATCTTAGTTGGGTCAATTGCGTAACGCATATCATGACCTTTACGGTCAGTTACGTAGGTAATCAAACTTTCAGGTTTGCCCAGCTCTTTACAGATGATTTTAACAATATCGATATTCTTCATCTCATTGTGGCCACCGATGTTGTATATTTCGCCTACACGGCCTTTGTGAATGATCAGGTCAATGGCCTTGCAGTGATCCTCTACATACAGCCAGTCACGCACGTTTTCACCTTTACCATATACAGGAAGGGGTTTGTCGTTGAGGGCATTGGCGATCATCAGCGGGATCAGCTTCTCAGGGAAGTGGTACGGTCCGTAGTTGTTGGAGCAACGGCTGATGGTCACAGGCAGTCCGTATGTTCTGTGGTATGCCAGCACCAGAAGGTCAGCACCTGCTTTGGAGGAACTGTAAGGGCTGCTGGTATGGATAGGTGTCTCTTCGGTGAAGAACAGGTCAGGTCTGTCCAGAGGCAGGTCACCGTATACTTCATCGGTAGATACCTGATGATAACGGGTGATGCCGTATTTGCGGCAGGCATCCATGAGAACAGCAGTACCTTTGATATTGGTATCCAGGAACACTTCTGGGTTCTCGATAGATCGGTCTACATGGCTTTCTGCTGCAAAATTTACTACCATGTCCGGATGCTCTTCCTCGAACAGCTTATAAACAGCTTCTCTGTCCGTGATACTTTCCTTTACAAAACGGAAATTAGGATTGTCCATGACAGGCGAGAGAGTGGAAAGGTTGCCTGCGTAAGTCAGGCAGTCCAGACACACGATGCGATAGTCAGGGTATTTGTTTAACATGTGAAAAATAAAGTTACTTCCAATAAATCCGGCACCGCCGGTTACGATGATTGTCATGATAATTTCTCCTTCTTTATTGTGGTAGAGATTTGATGTACTTAGTATAATCCATCCTGATACTTACCATCCAGAACATCTTTCAGGTACTGACCGTACTGATTTTTCTTAAGCAGTTCGTAAACCTTTAGCACATCCTCTTTGCTGATCCAGCCGTTCAAGTAAGCAATTTCCTCCAGGCAGGCAATTTTGCGGTGCTGGTGGGTCTCGACAGTCTTGACAAAATTGGTGGCATCTACCAGACTTTCGTGGGTTCCGGTATCCAACCATGTAAATCCCTGACCCAGAAGTTCTACGTTCAGATTACCGTTTTCCAGGTAGATACGGTTCAAATCTGTAATTTCCAGTTCCCCTCTGGCACTGGGATTTAAGCCTTTGGCATACTTTACCACCTTGTTGTCGTAGAAGTAAAGACCGGTCACACAGTAGTTACTCTTGGGCTTGGCAGGTTTTTCTTCAATGGAGATTGCTTTGCCTTCTGCGTTAAATTCTACAATACCGAATCTCTCGGGATCGTCTACATAGTAGCCGAATACGGTAGCACCTTTGCCGGTTTCTGCGTTTTCCACAGCAGTTTTTAAACGTTTCTTCAGACCATGTCCTGCAAAGATATTGTCTCCCAATACCATGGCTACGGTGTCATCGCCGATAAATTCTTCGCCGATCAGGAAAGCCTGTGCCAGTCCGTCCGGGCTGGGCTGTACCGCATAAGAAAGCTTTACGCCGAACTGATGACCGTCACCAAGAAGCTCCTTGAATCTGGGAGTGTCCTGGGGGGTGGATATGATCAGGATATCTCTGATCCCTGCGTTCATCAGAACAGACATAGGATAGTAGATCATAGGTTTGTCATAAATGGGCAACAGCTGCTTTGAGGTTACCATGGTAAGAGGGTAAAGACGGGTTCCGGACCCGCCGGCTAAAATAATACCTTTCATTATCGTTCTCCTTTATCATTAAACTGTAATTTGTTTCAACTTGAAATCTTTATTTTACATATAGTATAAAAGGTGACCTAACGTCACCTTCAAGTACTTTTTTTGTGTTTTCAAATTTTTGTCTATTTTCTACAAAGAAAGATACCGGCATCCTTTGTAATATAGAAGTTATTGTGTGTTTTTTCCTCCACAAAATTGCGAAAGTCCTTGTATCGATCCAATAAAATCTGATTCTGATTACCATGGCAGGAAAGAATGTATTCGATCAAAGGTTCTGCGTGATTGATGATAATGGCATCTTCATAACGAACACAGGCAATTTCCTTGAAATGAGGCGCCAGTATCTCTTCGCCGTTATCCAGACCGAATCTCTCATAAAGATTCTCGGCAGCCAGAACAATCCGGTTATCGAAAGCCTGTACAAGACCTGTGATTTCTTTCATATGCTTACGCCCATAAGTGCTGCTTAAGAACGTGCCAGATGGTTTTAGGACTCTGGCGATTTCGGTACATGCAAGGGCCAGATCATCACAATAGAAGAGCACATGACCTGCGATCACCAGATCAAAAGAAGCATCTGCAAAGGGAAGAGCATGGCAGTCGATCACCTGGAATGTAAAGCGTGGATCTTCACTGCCGATATTTCTTCTGGCATCTCGTAACATCCCTTCTGAGATATCTGACAGTAACACAGACACATTGTCCGGAAGCATTGACAGATTCTCAGTCCACAGCGCCCCGTTACCACAACCAAGCTCCAAAATCCTCATACCCTCTACGATATGGCACTGCTCATAAATCCAGGGAAACCACCCCTGTTTATTTCGAGAAAAATCCCTGTGCAGCCTTATCCTGGCAGAGATATTCGTAGCATTCTGATACTGATCCTTAAGACTCTTCTCCATTCCGGTCAAATGAATCAGGTCAAGCATCCTGCTCCAATCAAGCTGCCTGTCCTTCTCAATGGCATTCACGGTACTGTCAATGGCCTCAGCTACTAAAGCCAGCTGTTCCATACGGTCCTGCACCAGTTTTTTCTGCATCTTCAAAGAACTGACCATAAAATGATAATCACTGTCCCCAATCGTCATCTCCCTGATATCATCCAGTGAAAACCCCAGATACTTAAGCAATAGAATCTGCTGAAGCCTTGCAAAGTCCGAGTCCGTATAAAATCGTGCCCCAGACGGTGCCACATACGAGGGCTTCAATATATTCTGCTTATCATAAAAGCGAATGGTCCTTACTGAGACCTGCGCCATCCGCGCAAATTCCCCAGAGGAATAAAACCCGGGAATCTTCATAAAAATACCTGCCTTTCATAAATTGCCAGCCACTAACTTGGGCGAAGGGGCCGCCGTGTGTGAAACGTGGGCGTATAGGGGTGAAGGGGGCCGCGGGGCAGGAGGGAGTTTTTTCTCAATTA
>JAZRJO010000057.1:0-2944 GCA_045645825.1 Acetatifactor sp.
GGCAAAGTATTCAAGTGGTTGAAGAAACAGGGCGGTTTGGAAGCCATGAAGGAATATAACGAGAAGAAAGCTAAGGTTCTGTATGATTTCTTAGATGAAAGTAAACTGTTCAAGGGTACCGTACGCAAGGAAGACCGTTCCTTGATGAATGTTCCTTTTGTAACCGGTGATACAGATCTGGATGCAAAGTTTGTAAAAGAAGCCAAGGCTGCCGGATTTGAGAATCTGAAAGGTCACCGCAGCGTAGGCAGAATGAGAGCCAGCATTTATAATGCAATGCCCATCGAAGGTGTTGAGAAGTTAGTAGAATTTATGAAGAAGTTTGAAGAGGAGAATACAAATGTTTAATATTCATTGTCTGAATCCTATTTCTAATGTAGGTCTGGAAAATTTGACTGCCAATTATGCATTGACGGATGAAGTTGAGAAAGCAGAGGGTATTCTGGTAAGAAGTGCTTCCATGCATGAGATGGAGATGCCTGACCAGCTGCTTGCAGTGGCAAGAGCCGGTGCGGGTGTAAACAATATTCCTCTGGATAAGTGTGCTGAGAAAGGTATCGTAGTATTTAATACCCCCGGCGCCAATGCCAATGGTGTAAAAGAACTGGTGATCGCCGGTATGCTTCTGGCTGCCCGTGATGTGGTAGGCGGTATCCAGTGGGTCAAAGAGTCCAAAGATAATGCAGACATTGCAAAAGCTGCCGAGAAAGAGAAGAAGAAATTTGCAGGAACAGAGCTTCAGGGTAAGAAGTTAGGTATTATCGGTCTGGGTGCTATCGGTGTTAAGGTTGCCAATGCAGCTGAAAGTCTTGGTATGGAAGTATTGGGTTATGATCCCTATCTTTCTGTAGATGCCGCATGGAGCTTAAGCCGTAAGATCAAACATGTATTTAGTGTAGATGATATTTATGCTAACTGTGACTTTATCACTGTGCATGTGCCTCTTTTGGATTCTACAAAGGGTATGATCAATGCAGAAGCTATTCAGAAGATGAAAGACGGAGTGATCTTGCTTAACTTTGCAAGAGATCTGCTTGCCAATGAAGAAGATGTGCTCAAGGGAATCAAGGATGGTAAGATTCGTCGTTATGTTACTGATTTCCCCAATCCTACCACAGCAGGACAGGAAGGCTGTATTGTGATTCCTCATCTGGGTGCAAGTACAGAAGAATCTGAGGATAACTGTGCCAAGATGGCAGTGAAAGAAATGATGAAGTATCTGGAGGATGGTAATATCTCTAACAGTGTGAACTATCCTAATTGTGATATGGGTGTATGTACACATGCAGGACGTATTGCTATCTTCCATAAGAATATTGCTAATATGATCACTAAGTTCACGGCATGCTTTGGTGACAATGGTATTAATATTGCAAATATGATTAATAAGTCCCGTGGTGATGTGGCATATACTATGATGGATGTGGAATCAGCGGCTACGCCTGAAATTATTGAGACACTGAAGGCTATTGATGGTGTGTTCCGTGTGAGAGTAGTGAAGTAAGTTCTATATGTAAATAATTAACATGACAAAAAACAGCTGGTCTGCTTGTGGGATCAGCTGTTTTTAGTGTGCTTCATAAAGAGTCTGATTAACGGAAGAGAATGGGCATTCCGTCGCCCTCGTTTAGATCTTGTAGATCTTCTCGTAGTTTTTCCTCGGTTTTGCAGGCAGCCATGCTTTGGAGATCCATGTATAGGATAAATACATCTTCAAGAAGCATGCCGCGTTCTTCGGCGATTTCTTCCATGATGGGTCTGAGTTTATCCAGCTGTAAGGAAACTTGTACTTTTTGGGGGTCAATCTCGCCTAGGACATCGTTGGCGTAGGCATTGATTCGTTCTAATAGTTTTCTATTCTCGTCAGTCATGTGGGGTACCATCCTTTGCTTGTTGTTCCGGCTGAACTGGTTTTTTATAATTTTATCACTTTTCCCTTGTTATGTACAGTGATTTTTGTTAAAATAGGGTTAGAAGATTAAGAATCTAAGGAAAAATTAAAGGAGAAAGTAGAGAGATGGCAAAGATTGTTCCTTTTAAAGCTTATCGTCCTGCTAAGGGATTGGAAGCGAAGATTGCAGCGTTGCCTTATGATGTTTATAACCGTGAGGAGGCGTTGGAAGTAGTAAAGAAGAATCCGCAGTCGTTTCTGGCAATAGACCGTGCGGAGACACAGTTTGCTCCGGATATGGATATGTATGCTGATGAGGTATATGATAAAGCGCGAGAAATGATGTGGCAGCAAATAGAGGAAGGTTCTTTTGTACAGGATGACACGCCCTGTTTTTATGTATACAGACAGGTGATGAACGGGCGCAGTCAGACAGGTATCGTTGCCTGTGCTTCCATTGATGATTATTTGAATGAGATCATTAAGAAGCATGAGAACACAAGGTCGGATAAGGAAATCGACCGTATCCGTCACGTGGATACCTGTAATGCTCAGAGTGGTCCTATTTTTCTGGCTTATCGCGCAGAAGATACCCTTCGCAGGATCATAGAAGAGGTGGTGACAGAGAAGCCTGTATATGATTTTGTGGCGGAGGATGGTATCAGTCATGTGGTGTGGGTGATCCGTGATGAGGAGCGTATCTGTGCCATGGAGAAAGCTTTTGCCGGGCTTGACAGTATTTATATCGCAGATGGTCATCACAGATGTGCCTCAGCTGTAAAGGTTGGTCTAAAGCGCAGAGAAGCGAATCCGGATTACACGGGAGAAGAGGAATATAATTACTTCCTGTCAGTGCTTTTCCCGGATGAAGAGCTTCGTATTATGGACTATAACAGAGTGGTGAAGGACTTAAACGGGCTGACTGAAGAAGAATTTATGCAGAAGGTCAGTGAAAAGTTCGGAGTAAAAGAAATAGGCTGTAAGCCTTACATACCGGTTGCAAAGGGAACCTTTGGTATGTATCTTGGTGAGTGTTGGTATGAACTTACTGCA
>JAZRJO010000058.1:0-3821 GCA_045645825.1 Acetatifactor sp.
CTTATAAGGAAGCAAAGCTGGCTTTGGATGTGGGAAAGATCTTCTACGCTGAGAAGAGTGTGGTGGCATACAGCACTTTGGGAATCGGCCGCTTGATCTACCAACTGCCCGTTAATCTGTGCAGAATCTTTATTGATGAAATTTTTGGTGATAATATGCCTCTTAGTTTCGACGATGAGACACTTACTACCATTAATAAGTTCTTTGACAATAACCTGAATGTTTCTGAAACTTCCAGACAGTTATTTGTACACCGCAACACTCTGGTGTATAGGATCGAAAAGATTCAAAAAACTACCGGATTAGACCTCAGGAACTTCGAAGATGCCCTAACCTTTAAAATCGCCCTAATGGTCGTAAATTATATGAAATATCTGGATAACATGGAATATTAAAGACAACCTTTGGCATATATTATAACAGTTCAGCCAGAGACGATACAGGGATGAAAATCGTGCTCGCACGAGTTTTCATCCCTGTATCGTCTCTGAGGGAGCGCCCCGCATATGAGCAAAAGCAGCTGCGAAGCAGCGAAAAGCCCCGCAGGTGCGATTTTGCGAATGGGGCGCGGCTGAACGTCACTCGCCGCCACCCCCTTATTCAAAATTTCAATCAATCTCCCCTTTGTGATTCCCCTAAGCTTCACAAACGCCGAGAATACCATAATCCCCACAAACGCTCGTGGCCGTGATGACGTAAGCCCCCCTATTTGCTGACAACAAATATATAGCCAGGGGGTTTTTATGCATTATCATAAAATTATCCGTTACTTAGAATATCTTGAAAATGGACAAAAAATCAAGAGTGCAGGATTCGTAAAAATCGAACTGCTGGACGACTTCTGCAACATTCAGGTCAATGTGACCGGTCTACACCCTGCCGAGAACTGCACCCGCGATATACACCTTATTCCAATGCAGTCTTCCAAACCAACAGACGCTGCCAAGCCCCAAGAAGCCATCTTAGGCGAGATCACACTACAAAACGGCAAAGGCACCCTGCAAAAGAGGCGCCTCCCCATAGATAGTCTGTGTGAAGACATAACCTATTACAACCTCTCCACTGTGCGCATAAATCTGGGAAAGAACCGAGAAGTGGTATGCCGCTTTAGAGAAGAATCCCCAAAGGAGCCGGAAATACTGGAGGAAAAACTGAACATACCATGGGAAAGCCCGGAAATATCGGAGGAAACATCGGAAATACCAACACCGGAAATATCGGAGAATATGTCCGTGTGGCCGGCGAAAGAGTCGCAAGATCAGATAAAAGAGCCGGAGTGGCAGTCGCAACAGTCAGATAAGGTCGAAAAGGCGGATGTGGCAGAGCCCCAACAGGATCGACCATGTACGCAAGAAGAACTGTCACAGGAAGAAATTCCGGAGATGGTACAGACCATGCAGAACACAGAACTCCGGCAATCACCACCACCGTCCGGCCCATCCATGCCGGCTGCGCTGCATGAGAAAAAGTGGCGCCAGCTGTCAGAGATTTACCCGCATATTGCTCCTTTTCGGGATCAGCGGGATTATCTTTCCATAGGTCCCGGGGATTTTGTGATCCTTCCGGAGAAGTACTATCGCCTGATCAACAATAGTTTCCTGCTTCATGGTTTTTATAATTACGGTCACATGGTTCTTGCCAGAACCATGAAGCGCGGGGAGGAAACCTATTATATCGGAGTGCCGGGAAATTTTTATGAAAAAGAGCGACAGGTAGCTATTATGTTTGGTTTTGAAAGCTTTGAATGCAGGCAGGAACCAGCCTCAGATGGTGACTTTGGCTACTATATGATACGTGTGGAATTATAACAGCCCGGTTCCGTCGAACTGTGGAATATAGCTTTCGCTGGCGGCTTCTCCTTCCTGGAAGAAGCCGTTTTCAATACCAATGCGCAAGGCAAACTGCATTACCCGATCATATTCTTCGGCTGTAATCTTGCGGTTTAATTCCGGTATATGCGCCACATGGGGTAGTGGCGTATATTGATTCATGATACTGATATAAATATCATTGCCATAAGTCTCGTGAAGATACCGCAGGATTTTCTTGGAATCCTTGGTTTGTCCCGGGAGAAGCAGGTGACGGACGATTACACCCCGTGTCATGAGGTGTGAGCTCTGCCCACAGCCCTCCGGCATAAAAACAGGCCTTCCCACTTGTCGAAACATTTCCCTGATAGCCTTGGTGGCCACTGCAAAATAATCCTCTGCATGGGAATAAACTAAAGACAAGGCAGAGGAATGATATTTCAGATCCGGCAGATACACATCCACCAGACCATCCAACATTTTCAAAATTTCCACAGATTCATAACTGCCGGTATTATATACTATCGGCACGTGTAAGCCATGGGCTTTGGCCCATTCCAGCGCCATGCACGCCTGAGGCACGAAATGAGAGGCCGTCACAAGATTCACATTGTTGGCTCCCTGTTCCTGCAACCTCAGGAAAATTTCCCCTAAGTGCTCAGTAGTAATTCTTCTTCCGGCTTCTCCCACAGCGATACTGTGGTTTTGACAAAAGACACATTTCAAATTACAGCCGGAGAAAAAGACAGTTCCGGATCCACCGGTGCCGGAGATACAAGGCTCCTCCCACATATGCAGAGATGCTCTGGCGGCGGTCAACTCCGCCGTCTGCCCGCAGTAGCCTGTCTGCCCTGCCAGGCGGTTCACATGACATCTTCTTGGGCAAAGCGTGCAATCTGTCATAAGCTTTGCAGTTAAGTCCTGATAGAAGTTCATACTACACCATCCCACTTCATTTCTAAAATACAAAGGCCGCACACGCCGGACCCGGCCACAACTCCATCCGGCACCCTTACGGCACATGAAAGGTTCTACTTAGTGCTGCTTTGTTCCCAACCTGACACGGTTCGTAGATTTTCATTGCGTAAGACCAAACTTCATCATTGTGACCGGGCAACCCGGACGATGTACGGCTTTATTATTGTATCGGTTTTATGCATTTATGTCAAGTGTAAATTGTAGATTAAGTGAGAAAAATCTAGAGGTGTCAATGATTTTTTGACTTGCCATTTAAAACAGTCAATGGTAAAATGAGTATAGTAGCAGGAAAAGGAAAGTATCATGCTTCGGACAGGGGCGTGTACTGTATTGACAAGAAAGAAGATCTTGAATAAAACAGATAAATCAGGAGAATTATAAGTATGAACAAAAACGCTTTCAGACAATTATCGTACGGAGTATATGTAATCAGTACCTGGGATAAGGGAAGGGCTACAGGCTGCACGGCCAATAGCGCCATGCAGATCACATCTGATCCCGCTACCATAGCGATCAGTATCAATCATGACAACTATACCAATCAGTGCATTCAGGAATCCGGTAAATTTGCGATTTCCATTCTGGGTGAGAGCTCGGACCCCGGTATCATCGGTACCTTTGGATTTAAGAGCGGCCGGGATCACAATAAATTTGATGAGGTGGAGAGCCTGATCAAGGGTTATATGCCGGTGGTGGCAGATGCCTGTGCCTATATTGTGTGTGATGTAATCGATAAAATGGAAACGTCCACCCATACGGTATTTTTGGGCAAGGTGACAGATGCGGATGTGCTGAAGAAGGATGATGCCATGACGTATGCTTATTATCACAATGTGATCAAGGGCAAGAGTCCTAAGAATGCACCTACCTATATTGCAGAGGAGCAATCGGCTGCTTCTGAGGCAAAATATGTCTGTGGGGTGTGCGGTTACGTGTATGAGGGTGAGATTCCTTTTGAAGAGTTGCCGGAGGATGATAGGTGCCCTGTGTGTAAACAGCCGAAGTCAGTGTTTGTGAAGAAATAAATATAATAAG
>JAZRJO010000059.1:0-3186 GCA_045645825.1 Acetatifactor sp.
GGGTATCAGTACGGCAAGGATACCGTATGGCAGAGGGAATTCGAGGAGATGTTTCCCTTTGAGGAGACGGAGGATCAGTTAAATGCCATCGCGGAGACCAAGGCGGACATGGAGAGTGGCAGGATCATGGACCGCCTGATCTGTGGTGATGTAGGGTACGGTAAGACAGAAATCGCCATTCGGGCTGCATTTAAGGCCATACAGGAAGGAAAGCAGGTGGTATATCTGGTGCCCACCACCATATTGGCTCAGCAGCATTATAATACCTTTATCCAGCGCATGAAGGATTTTCCGGTGAGGGTAGACCTGATGAGCCGGTTTCGGACTTCTGCCCAGCAGAAGAAGACCATAACAGACTTACAGAAGGGTTTTGTAGATATTATCATCGGTACCCACAGAGTACTTTCGGATGATATTAAGTTCAAGGATCTGGGGCTGTTGATCATTGACGAGGAGCAGCGCTTTGGCGTGGCTCATAAGGAGAAGATCAAGAAGTTAAAGGAGAATGTGGATGTATTGACGCTGACTGCCACACCCATTCCCAGGACGCTTCATATGAGTCTCATCGGCATCCGTGATATGAGTGTGTTGGAGGAGGCACCTAATGACAGGCTGCCCATTCAGACTTATGTGATGGAATATAATGAGGAAATGGTCCGGGAAGCCATTGTTCGGGAAATGGCCCGTAACGGGCAAGTTTACTATGTGTATAACCGTGTGAACAATATTGCGGACGTGGCAGCAGGGATAGCCAAGCTGGTGCCGGAGGCCAATGTGGCTTTTGCTCATGGACAGATGAAGGAGCATGAGCTGGAGCGTATCATGTATGATTTTATCAATGGTGAGATTGATGTGTTGGTGTCTACCACCATCATTGAGACAGGGTTGGATATCTCTAACGTAAATACCATGATCATTCATGATTCTGATAATTTGGGGCTTTCCCAGCTATATCAGCTTAGGGGCAGAGTGGGACGATCCAACCGGACTGCCTATGCTTTCCTGATGTATAAGCGGGATAAGATGTTAAAGGAAGTGGCCGAGAAGCGTCTGGCAGCGATCAAGGAGTTTACAGAGCTTGGCAGCGGATTCAAGATTGCCATGCGCGACCTGGAGATCAGAGGTGCAGGCAATCTGTTGGGCGTCCGCCAGCATGGTCATATGGAAGCAGTCGGTTACGATATGTATTGTAAAATGCTGAATGAAGCAGTGAAAAATCAGAAGGGTATTCCTACTGCCATGGACTTTTCCACTATAGTGGATCTGGACGTGGATGCCTTCATACCGCCTACGTATATTGTCAATGAGGTGCAGAAGCTGGATATTTATAAACGCATCGCAGGCATCGAGAATGAAAAGGAACGGGATGATATGCGGGATGAACTTTTAGACCGTTTCGGAGAGATTCCGGTGTCAGTGGATAATCTGCTTCGGATCGCATTGATCAGAGTAGCCGCTCATAGCATATATCTGACGGAAGTGAAAGGTAAAAATGAGCGTATTACCCTGACTTTTCGGCCTGATGCGGCCATTGATCCAATGGGGATTCCGGTGCTTCTTCGTAAATACGGGGAGAAATTGAAGTTTACGGCTTATGGTAATCCTTTCTTCACCTATCGATATAAGAAAACCGGTATGATTGAGAAAGATGCGCAACTTTTGCTACAACTTACAGAAGAACTCTTGCTTGAAATGAAGAAAATATTACATGTGCTTAAAGATGAAGCAGCTGTGAGAAGTGCAACGAATAATACCAAGGAGGAATTTGATTCATGACAAGGGATGAGTTAGAGCATGTGTTGGCGGCTGTGTTGGATGTGGGTGAAATGATGCTCACATCCGGTGCAGAGGTCAATCGTGTAGAAAATACCATACAACGTATGATGCAAGCCTATGGCTGCAATCGGGTGGATGTGTTTACGATTCCATCCAACATCGTAGTGTCGGTGCAGACTATGGAAGAGGTGGTTCTGACCCAGACCAGAAGAATTGCAAATTATGAGACGGACATGTATAAGATCGAGCGGTGTAATGCGTTGTCCAGGAGGGTTTGTGCGGATCCGCCCACATTGCAGGAGTTAAAGAATGTGGTGGAGCAGATCAAACAAGAGAAGGGATACTCTTCTCTTACAAAGCTGATTACATATGGAGTTGTTTCAGCGTCCTTTTCCGTTTTCTTTGGTGGTACATGGTCGGATGGCGTGGCAGCTTTTGTGTGTGGTCTTCTTTTGTATGTGTCAGTGGAAGCATGTGGCAGATTGAAGGTACAGCGTATCATATTAAATATTGTCTGCTCTGCGCTTGTGGGGCTGGGTGCAGGGCTTCTGACGTCCCTTGCGATCGGACAATCGTTGGACAAGATCATTATCGGTAATATCATGCTATTGATTCCCGGAATTGCATTGACCACTTCCGTGCGGGATATGATAAGCGGTGATACTGTCAGTGGAATGCTGGGGCTGTGTGAGGCACTGATACGCGCCCTTGCCATTGCGGCCGGGTTTGCACTGGTACTGTGGCAGTTTCCGATGTAAGGAGGTGGCGAAATGAGAGATGTGATACAGACAATTATGGGTATGATCGGAGCAGTAGGTTTTGCCACTTTGTTTCATGTGAGAATCAACAAATTATGGGCCTGTGCACTGGGCGGTGGCCTTTCCTGGATAGTGTACCTTGTTGTTTTGAATCGGACAGATGACAAGGCTTTTGGATTGTTGGCATCTACTTTGACCGTGGGATTTCTGGCGGAGATTCTGGCCAGGGTGCTAAAGACTCCGGTGACGATTCTGCTGGTGCCTATGTTGATCCCGTTGATTCCGGGAGGTGACCTGTACTATACCACAAGCTACCTGGTGCGGGATATGCCGGAAGAATTCGCAGAGAGCCTGAACCTGGTGATAAGAGAGGCAGGTGCCATCGCTTTTGGGATTATTATGGTGACTTGCTTTGTACAGGTGACACAGCAATTGTATAATCGGTTTAAAGTGTCAAAATAGATTGTAATTACCAAATTTTGTTTCTTGCAAGCATGAGAAAAAATGAGAGATAATAGTAGAAAATAAGTGAGGTTAGATGTTATGAAAAAAGAATTTGATGTATTATCATTGGGTGAGTTGTTGCTGCGTCTTTCGCCCCCTGCCAATGAGAGAATGTCCAGAGGAGGCAGTTTTGCAAAGCAGGTGGGCG
>JAZRJO010000060.1:0-2598 GCA_045645825.1 Acetatifactor sp.
AAGACCGTACTCGGGTAAATTTTTCTTAACAACAATGCTGGAATTGGGTGACATACTAAAATTGCCCAGTGAATAGGCGCACGGAATGCCATTCACAATCTCTGCCTTTTGAACCATATGAGAGTGGCTGGCAACAACCGCATCAGCTCCCGCCTTCAATGCCTGCTCCACCACATACTTGGAAAATTCACCCGGTTCAGGATTAAACTGACCACCCGTATGCGGATAACAGATTACGAAATCTGCTTTTTCTTTGGCAGCTCGGATATCGTTTACAAACTGTTCCATGTAGGGAGCTGTAGCCTCATAGTCAATATAGTCATCTGCACGTTCTACGGTATTAGGCAAGCCAACACACATCTTTATAACAGCACGTTGTTCTTCCTTTAAGGATCTGAAGCGCTTATCTACCCAAGTGTTCATCTTGGCACGCACCTCCGGCGTGTATGTATAGCAGTTGAAGGGACGCAATAAATTGATATATGGATAATGTTTATCACTTACCGGCAAACTCCTATTGATGGTATAGGTATATGCCACTACGGCAAATCTGACAGCGTTTAACTCAAAATAATACGCCTCTTCACGACCTTTTTCCGGCTGAAAGTTACCAGTATGGGGAAGACCAATCCCATCCAATACCTGTAACGTACGAATCATACCATCCACACCTCTGTCCAGGGTATGATTGTTGATCGTAGAGACTAAGTCAATTCCGGCATTCTTTGCAGCCTGAGCAAATGCATCCGGAGCATTGAATACACAAAAGCAATCCGTATATTTGGCTTCCTCACCCGCCATAGGAAATTCCAGATTACCGATCACATAATCCGATTCCTGTAACATGGGACGTACTTTGTCAAATAAACCATCAAAATTATACATACCGTCCTTTTGTTTTGAAGCTTTTAATAAAGGTGGTTCGCACATAATATCACCTAAGACTGTAATTTTCATCATCAACCCCCATACAATATCTTATTTCACTAAACGCATCTTAAAATACCTGTACTTCAAAGTCAGCCTCTGGCTGCCAGATCTTTCAGCAATGCCATAGATAACTCAAATGAGGGAATTACAGAATCCAGTAACAGAAACTCATCCGGTGAATGGTCACAGCCTCCTGCCGGTCCCATAGCATCTAAGCATACTACGCCATACCGGGCAAGACTGTTGGCATCTGAAAGTCCTCCCCGTTTACGATGCTTATACTCAATTCCCAGTGTTTTTGTAAGCTCTTCCACATGTTTTACATAGGCCGCACTCTTCTCTGTATAGGAAAGTGGTGCGCGCACTCTTTTATCTTTGATTTCCACATCAATGCCACGTTCCTTGGCCTCTGCTGTAAGTTCCTCCAAGGTTCTGTCCACACGCTGTACTTCTTCGTTTCTTGCAATGCGGATATCCACTTGTATAGAAGCATTGGGGGCTACCACATTTCTCTTCAAACCGCCCTGTGCCACACCCACATTCACTGTGGTATCTGTATCACGACTTTGAAGGGAATCCAGTTTTACAATCCACCTGGCCATCTCACTGACGGCAGAACGGGCGCCGTTGGTAAAGGCAAAACCGCAATGTCCCGCCTTGCCTGTGAACTCCACAGTAAAGTTTACAGACCCCTTTCGTTCGTTACATCTGGTCATGTCAGCCGAAGCCCCTTCGTAGATATACGCATATCGGGTCTTCTTGGCATACTCGGCATAGATCGGTTTAGAATAACAGCTGCCAATCTCTTCATCCGGGTTGAATACCACTACGATGTTTAGCTTATCATTCACTTCCTTAGGGAGCTCTCTCAGTATGTAATACATAAGCAGACTTCCCTGCTTCATGTCAAGCACGCCCGGGCCAAATGCTTTATTTCCTTCCACACGAAAAGGACGCTCTGACACTGTCCCTTCCGGAAATACAGTGTCAATATGCCCTATCATCATCAAATCATAATGGTCGGCCTCCCTGTTGGTGCAGACAAGGCAGTCCCCCACATTGGGGGACAGATCATACACCTTGGTATTCCAGCCGATTTCATCAAAACATTTTTTAAAAAAAGCTGCAATTTTACTCTGACCATCATGGCAATCAGGTCCGCTGTCGATATTAACCAGATATTCCAAGTCAGATAAGTATTGATTCATATCCATGAGACTTCTCCTCGTCTACCATTCACACAATACAAGTTTGGGAGAAAGGTGCTTTTACAGCTCCACCTTCTCATAAAAATTGTCAGAACGTGTAACCGTTGCAGCCGGTGCCGGATCCAACTTCTTGTCTGCAATACCCAGAATGTCCTCCGGACGAATCCATGGTTTGTTCTGAATGGCACTGGTCTCCTCATGAGTCAGGTATCCCTTGTAAGTGGTCAGACTTCTGCGGTAGAAGCCATCCTTCACGCAGCAGCCTTCCACACCGTCATTTAAGATGCTCATGATCATAGGCAGCATCTCAGCAGCATAGGCAACAGAGGTGGTGTTGGCTACTGCACCGGGAATGTTGGATACGCAGTAATGAACCACGCCATTTACCACATAACGGGGATTGTCATGGTGTGTCTCATGACTGGACTCGATAGCACCGGGATCGTCATTGGAGATATCA
>JAZRJO010000061.1:0-2569 GCA_045645825.1 Acetatifactor sp.
GTAAGACCACTGTGGTAAACCTGCTCATGCGCTTCTACCCGGTAGATGCCGGTGAGATCCTCATCGACGGCGTCAATATCTATGATATCAAACGGGATGAACTGAGAAATAATATTGCCATCGTACTCCAGGACACCGTACTGTTCTCAGACACCATCGAGAATAATATCAAGTACGGCAACCCCCTTGCCTCCGATGAAGAGATGTACCGGGCCGCAAGAATGAGCAATTTAGATCACTACATCCAGGGACTGCCGGATGGCTATCAGACCTTCTTAAAACAGGCCGGCGCCGGACTGTCCCACGGACAGCGCCAGCTCCTTGCCATCGCCAGAGCTGTACTGAAAGATCCCAAGATCCTGATCCTGGACGAAGCAACCTCCTCCGTGGATACCAGAACGGAACAGAATATCCAGGATGCCATGGTCAAATTAATGAAAAACAGAACCAGCCTGATCATCGCACACCGCCTTTCTACCATACGGGATGCGGACAAAATCGTGGTCATGGATCAGGGCCGAGTGGTGGAAATCGGAAACCACGAAGAATTGTTAGAAAAGAAAGGGAGATATTACAGCCTTTATATGACACAGTTTGCGGGAAATAAAATCTAAGATTGCAAAGAAATGAAAATGGTCGGCGGATCAATCATACTTCCGCCGACCTTACACTTACTTAAAGTGCCTGCACAGGAATTACCCTTGTGGTTATCTCCTCATCATCACTACATACAGAAAAATAATATTCTTCCCCCAAAGCAAAGCTCCTCGCTCTTACATCGGCAACCAATTTGCCTGATGCATCCCGTATCTGTCCCGCAGCAACATCCACTGCAAAGGACTCCAGACTTTCAGACAGCCCACATCCCAGATACTTTAAGTAACTTTCTTTCAACGTCCAGATTTCTGTAAATCGTGCAGCTTTTTCTGCATCACTTTTCGCAGAAAAAATATATTCCTGCTCTTCTTCTGCGAAAAATCTTATGGTAAGCTTCTCGCAGTTCGTAAATTTCCGTATTTTCTCTACGTCAACTCCAACCCTGGCATCTTTCACAGTCCCTGACGCATCATAGGTGTAGGCAACCAATACCCAATCACCGGAATGGGATATATTATATGCAAAATTCTCCGGATTCTTTATAAACGGCTTCCCATGTTCATGATATTGGGTCACGATTTGCTCTGAGTAACCGCAGGCTTCCTTCAGACTATAGCGCAATAAGACTTCTGCCAGAATGCATCTTCCGGCATCCTCCGGACTACGATACCGCTGCGCCCTCTGCTTTCTTTCCTCAGATACCTTTGCATAAAGCTTCTCATAACTGGCATCATCTATTTCCGAGATGTTCAAACAATTCACATAAATCATATATCTTCTCACTTTCCGGCTTACCTTCCGTGATACAGTTCCTTCACACCGTTATTATTGTACACGCATAGGCTAAAAATGACAATACCATATTTACCTTTTCCTGCTTGTTTATTGTGTTCCCACCCCCTTCACAATTTTCGACAAATTGCATACAATAAACCAAAAGCCCTATAAGGTATTACCATGTATTTATTTTTAACGATTGCTATACCATTCTTTCTACTGCTGATACTCTTAACTCACTTTCGCAAAAAGAGAATTATCCAAAAGGTCTGTGCCCTGAGTATGAGTGACAAATGTAAACTACTGGATGAACTGATGGCGCCCTTCGGTTACTGTTATATCCCCTCGGAGGATGTTTTCTCCACGCGGCTTGATGCCTGGCAGCGGGAGATGGGATACTGTAAGCTTTACGACGATACCGCTTATCATCTGCATATGATCTTTGACAGTCTTCCGGTGTATTTTGATTATCGGGGGCGCACCTGGCTGTTAGAATTCTGGAAGGGGCAGTATGGGATCAATACCGGTGCTGAGATCGGATTGTATTATGCAAACCGGATTTTGGAGGATCATGAACTGGGGCAAACATTGTTTCAGGCGGTGGAAGATAAGGATATGGTGAAGATGTCTTTCTCGCTTTTTAAAAACGATGAGAAAATTTCGTTTCTGACCGGCAGACACTGGTGGCTTACTGTGTTTCATGTGGGGTGCTTCTCAAGACCCCGGGATTTGTCCATGCGTGCTTCGGTGACATTTCCCGATGGACAGATGGCGGAAAACTTTGTCAGAGGGCTTGTCCGGGCAGGGTATTCGCACAGTGATATCTTCCGACAGTGCAATACGGTTACGTTCTCCTTTGTGACCTTTGGCAGAAGAAAGAAAGGACTGCTGCGCAACCTGAGGATTTGGTTTGCCATGTGGTCTAATCGGTTTTGGTGCAGAGTGTATCTATTTATCACCAGGCCGTTTCGGTTATCAGCGGACCGCATTTTGTACCTGTATTATTACTTGCCGTTTGCCTTTCGACGGACCTTGCGTATCCGAAGGTTTAAGAAGCGTAAGGCTGGAAAAGGCGGTGTCCTATGAGTTATGTTTCCAGATTGCACAAGGCATTTGAGGGAGCCGTAAGGCTCCCACTCAATCCATGCACCAAGTATGTAATCTTTAGCGACTGCCATCGTGGCACCGGTAACGC
>JAZRJO010000062.1:0-2865 GCA_045645825.1 Acetatifactor sp.
GCTTATACCCGCAGCATCGGTCCCATTACCATCGATGATACCCAATTTGACAAAGAAGCTGTCTACTCCACCCCCACTGCCATGCCCGACAAACAAGCCAGTGAGAAAGCAATGGCATACCTTCAGGCTGCACGAGAAGAATGTGACTCTGTTGGCGGTTGTATGGAGTGTGTGGTAACCGGTATGCCGGCAGGCATTGGTGATCCTGTTTTTGAAAAGCTTGATGCGAATCTGGCAAAAGCCGTGATGTCTATAGGTGCAGTCAAAGCCGTTGAGATCGGTGATGGCACCGCAGTATCATCCCGCAAAGGCAGTGAAAACAATGACCCTTTTCGCATGGAGAATGGCCGGATCATCAAAACCACCAATCACGCAGGTGGAACCTTAGGTGGCATCAGCGATGGCAGCCCTATCATTATCCGGGCTTACGTAAAGCCTACACCGTCCATTTTCAAGCCACAACAGACAATTGACCAAGGTGGTCAGGAAATCGACCTGCAGATTAAGGGGCGCCACGATCCTATCATCGTTCCCCGTGCCGTAGTGGTCATGGAGTGTATGACTGCCATCACCATCTTAGATGCAATGATGTTAAATATGTCAGCCCGTATGGATTCCCTATCAAGTTTCTATTCCCCAAATGAAATAAAATGATCGGGCAAGACATCACAGAACACCCGTCATTGACCCATATAGTCAGCGACGGGTGATCCTATATAAATAAATGTCAAATAACATCCATATAGTCAAATGATCTAAAAAACAGACCAACAATTATTGAGGGAGCTTATAAAACACGATACAATTGGGTTGGTTCACAGGAATCTCAGGTCCGTTCATCACAATGGTATGATCCTCTGTATTCACCTTAAAGAAGGTCATACTGTTAGATTCATGATTCAGGGATACCAAAAACTTGCTTCCCGGGAACAACTCTGCATCCTTAGGATAATCTCCACTAATAGGCAGGCAGAAGTTACGTGTAAGTGTGCCATCCTCCATGTTCACATCGTACAGAATCACTGTGTTATCTCCCGCATTGGAGCTGATCAGATACTTATAATCATCGGAAAAGCTCAAAGCACTGGCTGCATCATTACTGCCATGATCAGTAGTGGCAATTGTCTGAATCTTCTCAAAATGTGGCTGGTCTTTATAATTCTCATAAGAATACACATCAATATAACACTTCCACTCATGAACAATATAAATAAAACGGCCATCCTTTGATATCTTAATATGTCTGGGTGCAGACTCCAACTCACTGCGAAGTACATCAATCAGCTTCACCTTTCCCCGGTCAGGATAAAACTTATAGACATTCACATGATCCATCCCCTGATCTGCCACCAACAGATATTTATTATCATGTGTCATTCGGGCACAATTGATATGAGGTCTGAAATTCCGTTCTGTTACAATCCCAAGTCCTTTATGGAAGATTTCATCCGTGATCTTACCGATAGAACCATCCTCCATAAGTTCGAGCACAGTAAGCTTTCCATCATGATAACCTGCCACAAACAAATACTTGTCCGTATAATCTGTAGAAAGATAACACCCCCTCATACCATTGATCGGTGCAAAATTGATCAATTCCAGAGAGCCGTCAAATTGAATAGAATAAGACTCAACACCGAAATCTGTAATGGAATATAAATACTTCTTATTGTGTGAAATACAAATATAAGAAGAATTGGAAATCTCTACCTTACCTTTTTCTATAAATCTACCATGCTCCATATCCACATCATATACGCGAATACCATGACTTTCACCAAGCGTATATGTAGAAACATAAGCCACATAAGTACTGTTCTTCTTCATAAGCCTTCCCTCCTATCATCTTCTTTTAAGTGTATCACAAAAATATTGATCAGAAAACACTTTCTTCGAGTTTTTTATCAATATTTTTCTAAAAAAACATTGACGAAATACTTATGACTGTGTTATAGTGAACACAATGGAAAACAGATGAAAGAGTCTTCCATGAAATATAGCGGCAACTTGTGTTGCATTATTGATTGAGTTAAAAGCTCAAATTTTATAAGTTGCTTACTATAAACCGTTGCATCGGATGCACATATAACTTGTGAAACGGTCAATAAGAGTAGTAAAAGTAAGATATTTGCTATATAGACTCTAAACCTGAAAATCTGTTTTCAATAACATTTATCCCGATAGCGGCAAAGTTCGCAGTATAATATAAGGCGGGATGTATGCCGAAGATCACAAGCAGTGTGCGCATGACGTATGCTGCTTTTTTAGTATTGCGCTGTAGGAAGGTTGGGTTTCAAATGAAAAAGGCATTGGTTAATCTGGTGGATATCACCAAATCTTATGACGGACAGATGGTTTTAGATGATCTGAACCTTTATATCCGTGAAAATGAATTTCTGACACTGCTTGGTCCCAGTGGATGCGGCAAGACTACTACCCTGCGTATCCTGGGTGGTTTTGAGAAACCGGACAAAGGACAGGTTATTTTTGATAGAAAAGATATCACCAATATTCCTCCTAATAAGAGACAGCTCAATACTGTCTTCCAGAAATATGCCCTTTTTACCCATATGACCATTGCCGAGAATATTGCCTTTGGCTTAAAGATCAAGAATAAGAGTAAATCTTATATTAACGATAAGATCAAATATGCGCTAAAGCTTGTGAACCTTGATGGTTTTGAAAACCGTATGCCGGATTCTTTAAGCGGCGGCCAGCAACAGAGAATCGCCATTGCAAGAGCGATTGTAAATGAACCGAAGCTTCTGCTTCTGGACGAGCCTTTGTGTGCTCTGGATTTAAAGCTTCGTCAGGATATGCAGTATGAACTGATCCGCCTGAAAAATGAACTGGGTATCACCTTTA
>JAZRJO010000063.1:0-2186 GCA_045645825.1 Acetatifactor sp.
CATCCAATTGATAAGTAAATATAAGATATACGAAAGAGAAACCCCTGCGGAATAAAGTTGTCCGCAGGGGTTTTGTAATAAGGAGTGATGAGAAAGGATGACAGGGATGGAAGATTTTCAAGTGATCGATCATTATCTGGTGGTGCGGCTTCCGGAAGAAATTGACCACCACAGAGCCGGTTATATTTGTGAGGAAGCTGACCGGTATATACGAAAGAATGAAGTAAAGCATGTGGTATTTGATTTTGAACATACCAGGTTTATGGATTCTTCGGGAATAGGGATTATCATGGGAAGGTACAAGAAGATATCCTGCTTCGGTGGAAAGGTATATGTGATACATATGGACAAGCAGGTAAAGAGAATCTTAAGTCTGTCTGGGCTGAACAAATACGTGGAAATGGTAAATGGAGAGGAGTGAAGAACGTATGGAACGGACATGTGTAAAAAATGAGATGGCGCTGGAATTTGATGCAGTATCCAGTAATGAGAGCCTGGCCAGGGTGGCGGTTGCAGCGTTCGTGTCACCGTTAAACCCTACTTTGGAGGAAATCAATGATATCAAGACAGCCGTGTCGGAGGCGGTGACCAACGCTATCATTCACGGCTATGAGAATCTGTATGGGTATGGAAAATATGGGGATAAGAAGCCGACTTATATTGTGATCCACCCAGGCAAAGTGAGACTGCGCTGTGCGCTTACAGAAGATGTGCTGGAGATTGAGATCGCAGATGACGGCTGCGGTATCGATGATATTGACAAGGCCATGGAACCACTTTATACCACCAAGCCTCAGCTGGAACGATCCGGAATGGGATTTGCCTTTATGGAAGCTTTTATGGATGATCTGGAGGTGGAGAGTGAACCGGGGTGTGGAACGGTGGTTCGCATGAAGAAAAAGCTGGGAAGCGGTTCCTGGATCAGTGAGGAGTAGCGTATGGAAGAAGTATCAGTACTGATCGCCAGATCACAATCCGGAGATAAAGGAGCAAGGGAAGTACTGATCGAGAAAAACCTGGGACTGGTTCATTCCATTGTCAGAAGATTCATTGGACGAGGGTATGACTTGGAGGATTTGTTCCAGATCGGAACCATCGGACTGATCAAATCCATAGATAAGTTTGATCTGGAAATGGGGGTGAAATTCTCCACCTATGCAGTACCTATGATCACGGGCGAGATTCGCAGATTTCTAAGGGATGATGGGCCGGTGAAGGTTTCCAGGACATTAAAAGAAAACGCAGTGAAGGTCAAGGTGACCCGTCAGAAGCTGCAAGGAGAACTAAACAGAGAGCCTACCATTCGGGAATTGTCGGAAAGCTGCGGGCTGTCCAGAGAAGATATCGTCATGGCTATGGAAGCAGGCAGTGAGGTGGAATCCTTGTATGCAGCAGTGTACCAGGATGATGGGAGCGAGATCTTTTTGGTGGACAAGGTGGTGCAGGGGGAACACGGTGCTGTGGGTACCAGTGCGGGAACGGTCAGCAGAGATGATGAGAAAGAGAAGCTTTTGGATCACATGTTGTTGAAAGAACTGTTGGATAATTTGTCAGAGAGGGAGAGGGAGCTAATTTATATGCGGTATTTCCAGAACAGGACACAGACGGAAATTGCAGGAATGCTGGGGATCAGCCAAGTACAGGTGAGCAGACTGGAGAAGAAGATATTGCTTCGGATGAGGGAGTGTGCGGGGCAGACGTAAGAATAATTTACACTTCTTAAGCTTTTATAAAATGATAAAAAACTCTTTCAATCAATTGTAAACTAAGTTATATTATTCTTGTAGAAAGTGAAACGTGCAGAGACTAACGAGGAGAGTATAATGAGTTTACGTGATATAGATGAAAGAGAATTGGATGTGCCTAAGAACAGTTATGTTGTGACAATAGGAAAGCGTCGTGGTATAGGACCTGTGATATTGGTAATGCTGGGCTTTACTGCGTTGATTTTACTGATCATATATATTGCTGTAGCTGTCAGCATGAAGGACGGTGAAGATGCTATGTCTGATAGGGTGAAGCAGATTATACAAAGGAAGAGGTAGAAGCTTTGCTGGCAGAAGCCAGGGAAGCCGCTAAGGCCGAAGAGGCAGAGCGGATCTTGTCCGGAATTGCGCAGAATCTTTCGGATGGACAGGCTACAGCTAAAGCCCTCAGACCTTTTTATGCTGATGATGTGGTGTTGG
>JAZRJO010000064.1:0-7315 GCA_045645825.1 Acetatifactor sp.
AACTTGCAACAGAGGGAAATGTCATAACAAAACCTGCTGATATTGTGAAACAACCGACGGTTCTTGAATTTTTAGGTGTCGAGGAACGAGCAAGCTATTCCGAAACAGATCTGGAAACGGCAATTATCAATAAATTGCAAAAATTTTTACTCGAGATGGGAAAAGGATATTTGTTTGAAGCGAGACAGAGGCGTGTTACTTTTGACGAGGATAACTATTATGTGGATCTGGTGTTTTACAACCGTTTGCTCCGTTGTTATGTCTTGATTGATTTGAAGATTGATAAGCTCACGCATCAGGATTTGGGGCAGATGCAAATGTATGTTAACTACTACGATCGATACCAGAAGCTGCCGGAAGAAAATCCTACAATTGGAATTCTGCTCTGTAAGGAAAAAAATGATGCACTTGTAGAAATTACATTGCCGGAAAACAGCAATATTTTTGCGGCAGAATACGCTCTGTATTTACCTGATAAGAAAATGTTGCAGAAAAAGTTGCGGGAATGGATTGAAGAGGAGACAGGGCAGGAATTGTAATGGTTTAGGAATATGATAGCTCTGGCTTGTTTGTAAAATGTTTGTAGAAAGCAGAAGGGATCGCAGAAAGCTCCTATTTATCAGTTTTTCCGGCGACCCGATATGCTTCAAGTCCGGCCACCAGCAGTAAAAATCCAGCAGAAATGCTGGATTTTTTGTGTGTAAAAGTGTTTACACTTTTTTACACGGTTCTTTGGAGTGATAAAAGTAGTTAAAAGCCGATTGCGAGTGATGATTGATGTACAGATCTCTCGCAATCGCTTTTTATTTTAGAGATTTAATGTCTTCTCTAATTCAGCTTTCTTTTGTTCGTCAGAGTATCGGGAGTAGCAGTAATGGTCGATAAAGGTCTTAACATCCCGGTGTCCTGCCCACTGCATGGCATCCTTTAGGTTGATGTTAGGATTGTCTGCGATCTTGGTCAATGCAGTACGCCTTGCTCCATGATTGCCTTTCTTGGCAATGCCCAGCATCTTGCAATAACGCTCATTGTAGCTGTCAATGGAGTTGGCAGTGATGCGGTTATTGTCATGCAGGAAGATATAGCTGTCCGGCTGTCAATCATACCCCATACGCTGATTAAAGGCTCGTACCTGCTCGAATAATGCCATAGACGAAGATACCACGTACAACGTCCTTGTTCCGGCGGTGGACTTGGTGTGATCTACTACTGTTAGATACGCTTTCCATGTACCGTCCGGCAACTGCTCCCATTGCTTCTGTTCCATGCGTCTGATCTGCAGATAGCCGTCCTTTAAATCCTTCCACTGTAAAGCTACAAGTTCTGATACTCGAAGTCCTAAGGAAAGATTGATCAGCACTGCAGCCGCACCAATATGCTCTGGGTGCTCCTCAAAGTCCTGCAAGGCAATCTGCTTCAGCTTCTTTTCCTCGTCCTCAATAAAGACACGTTCTGCCGCTTCCTTGGGCTTTGGTGGGGTAAACAGTGAGGCATTGATCTTGAACTCCGCAAAATGATTGACCGGGAGATCGCCCAGCTCCACAAGATAGTCGAAGCTTTGGCGGATGATGATTGCCATGTTGTAATACTGCTTCTTGGTCATGTGGTTGGATACAATCTTGTTTCTCGCCCAGTTCTTCAGATCCAGCGTGGTCAGGTCTATGATCGGCTGGTCAATGATCTCGTCATCCAGATAATACCGCTTCCACTCACCGTCAATATGCTTCATGTAGTTGGAATTGTTGGTTTCCTGCCATTTGTACCGAAACCATTCCGGGTAGAACTTACGAAGCGTGATCTTTCGGCGGTTGTTTAGCTGTTCCTGCTCCTCATAGTAGGTGAGGATCGCCTTTTCTAAGTCCTCAAACTTCCGCTTGGCAATGGGACGCATCTTTCTGGGATGATTTTCATCCGGGAGAAAAGAATGCCACCGATTGTCTGACTCATAATATTTAGTTGTGTATTGTTCCATATGTGCCTTGATAATTTTTTCTTTCTGAGATTTTCTCATTGCTTCTTCATTATCCGGCGTGCTTGCTTGCGGATTCATCATACCTTCGTTTAGGACTTCTTGCAAGCAGTTTTTGATAATTTCCGGGGAAGAAGTGTATTGCACCGGGATGCACCACTCCTGCACGATCGGTCTAACGATCTCCATGGTTGTCTACCTCCTTTTGCAGCTTTTGTTTCTTCTTTGCTTTGTTGTAACGATTGCGTAATTGGTTCTTGCCTGCACCGACTTCTTTTTCCAATTCTCTAATAGTGAAAAAATCATTATCTATAAGATAGATCAGCTTATCGTCGGTCAACTCTTGCCCGTTTACATAAAAAAAGTTTTGGGACGTCCGGTTTTCTTGAATGCTTTATCTTCCAGAAACGCAACTCGTTTCGTGATATTAAAGGTCTGCTTTCGTATGTATCCATAGTAAAATTTCCTTTTCAATAGATCGGCAGGCTCGTAACGCACAAGTGCGTTCCTCGCTCGCTTTGCTCGCCATATGTCTGCCATAGAAGCTTTGCGTGCCAGCACACAATCCTCATGGCAGCCGCATGGCTCTGCTGATTTACGCAAAAAAAGACAAGAGGAGTTCTTTGTGTGAAAACTCCAATTGTCTTTTAATCTGTCCTGTGTTGTTAATTAATTATTGTAAGGATTCCATTTTGTTTCTGTACCTTTTTTGTATTAAATATAATTCTGTTACATATTTCGGCTAAAATCTAATAAAAATAAATAATGGCCGCATTCTACTTGACTTGATCGCAAGAAAAGGCTAAAATATAAATATAATTTATAATAGCCGGTTAAAGGAGGAGTCCCATGAAGTATATATCAAGAAATTTGGAAAATATAGTAAATCAAGTTACGAAGGAATATCCAGTTGTTCTTGTTACTGGTCCAAGACAGGTTGGTAAAACAACAATGCTCAAGAAGCTGATGGAAGGTACTGGCAGAGGATATGTAACCTTAGACGATTTGAATGAAAGAAATATTGCTAAGACAGATCCTGAATTGTTTTTACAGTTGCATAAGCCGCCAATATTAATTGATGAGGTTCAATATGCACCGGAACTGTTTACTTATATCAAAGTGCATGTGGATAAGGAGCACGAGCCGGGAGCATTTTGGCTTACGGGATCTCAAGTATTTAAATTGATGCAGGGGGTACAGGAATCTCTTGCAGGAAGAGTAGCAGTGCTTTCTTTGACGTCATTATCACAGGCAGAAATATGTGGCGGAACATTGCAGCCGTTTGTCGTTGATATGGAAACATTGCTTGAAAGAAAGGAAAGCAGAACAGAAGCCGATACCAGGGAGATTTTTGATAGAATTTATCGAGGTTCTATGCCTGTGATAGTAAGTGGAGCGAACAGTAACAGCCAGATTTTCTATAGCAGTTATCTCAGTACCTATATAGAGCGAGATGTAAGGGAATTATCGGATGCTATAGATTCGCTGAAGTTTCTGCGGTTTATTACCGCAGTTGCGGCGCGATGCGGACAAATGCTCAATGTGGCAGAAATTGCAAGGGATGCGGATATTAATCAGATGCAGGCAAAAAGCTGGCTTGCTATTTTAGAGACATTAGGTATTATCTTCTATTTGTATCCATATTCCAATAATTTGCTTAAGCGTCTCGTTAAAACTCCAAAGCTGTATTTTTATGATGCAGGGCTTGTAAGTTACCTGACAAAATGTAGTAGCGCAGAAACTCTGGAGAGTGGAGCGATGAATGGTGCCATTTTGGAAAATTATGTGGTTTCTGAAATCAGGAAGTCATATCTGAATTGCGGAAAAGAGCCTTACATGTATTACTACCGTGATAAAGATGCAAAGGAGATTGATATTGTTTTAGAGCATGATGGCATACTTAATCCGATTGAGATTAAAAAGACAGCTAATCCAGGAACGGAGTTGATAAAAGTATTTGACCTATTGGATAAGTCCTCAACACCACGGTCAAAAGGAGCAGTTATCTGCATGAAGCCGAGCTTAAGTGCGATTGATAGGGATAATTATATTGTACCGATTTGGATGATATAAAATATTTAAGTATCAGGAGCAAAAGGTGACTTTAAGGAGAAATTTGGTGGGCTGGATTCATGAAAAAGGGGAAAAAACATCTGGGAAGTGTAACAAGTTGCTGCTATTAACAAATACTTGCCTGTTCGAAAATATTAATAAACTACAATGAGGTAAACAATATGACATTTGCTGATAAAGTCGTTGTGATAACTGGCGGTGCTCATGGCATTGGACTTTGCACGGCCGAAGAATTTAGAAAAAAAGGTGCGCATGTTTGCGTCATTGATTGCGTCGAAGGTGACCATTATATAGGCGATATTGGAAGTAAAGAGGTTTTAGAAGATTTTGCTCAATCAGTTATTAAAAAATTCGGATGTGTAGATGTTTTGGTAAACAATGCACCTCCGAAAATGCATGGAATTGACAATTGCACATGGGAAGAATTTCAGGAGGCACTGAATGTTGGAATAACTGCACCGTTTTATTTGAGCAAGTTATTTGCACCTTACTTTACCCAAGGGGCAAGTATCATTAATATATCTTCTTCACGTGACCGCATGAGTCAGCCGCAAAGTGAAAGCTATACTGCGGCTAAGGGCGGCATATCTGCGTTGACTCACGCATTAGCCATCAGTTTGGCCGGGAAAGTACGGGTTAATTCGATTTCACCGGGATGGATTGATACTGCAAACAGAATTTACACAGGCGCAGACGCTGTGCAGCAGCCGGTTGGCCGGGTAGGTAACACCATGGATATTGCAAATATGGTGTTGTTCCTTTGTTCTGACAAAGCTGGTTTTATCACAGGTGAAAATATCTGCATCGATGGTGGTATGACAAAGCAGATGATATACCATGATGATTACGGATGGTTACTGACCACAGAGAAATAGAGACAAGGACAAAAAAGATGTTTATCAATACGGTGAGGCCAAAGGTATCATTAAGCCTGGTTTTACTCTGAACCCAGAGGACGAGACATCTACTACACATTTAATATAGTGGATGACAAGTTTATTTTTGATGTCCACGAGTTATCTAATATGACATGGTTTACGAAGATACCGGATGGTGCGGTTTTCGATTAAACACAATCTGGTTACAAGACCTTTATTTGCACGATACAAGCGTTAAAGTGCACATATTTAGCCTGTACTATTTCATACAAATATTGTAAAATAAAGTCAACCTGAAAACACATAGACTCAAAAGTGGAGGAAGTCATAATATGTGGACACTTATCTTTATCATACTTATGCTTATTGTTTTTGGTAAAATTTTAAAATTCGCCATTAAGGCTGCCTGGGGCATTACGAAAATAGTAGTTTCTTTGGTGTTATTGCCCTTGATCCTGGTAGGTCTGGCGTTGTCCGGTTTGATCATAGTAGCAATACCGGTGTTGGTGGTTGTGGGAATCATTGCGCTTATCATGTTGCGGGATTAAGAAGAGGAGGATTTTATATGCGTTACGAGATAAAAGGCGGTTCTTTTCCGGTTGTAGAATGTCAGCTGGAAAGCGGAGAACAGATGATCACAGAGAGAGGCTCTATGGTGTGGATGAGCCCCAATATGCAGATGGAGACCAGCGGAGGCGGTCTTGGCCGTATGTTTGCCAAGGCGTTTTCCGGTGAGAGCATCTTTCAGAATATTTATACAGCAAGGGGGAATGGCCTGATTGCTTTTGGTTCCAGTTTTCCGGGTCAGATTAAGCCGGTAGTGATCGGAAGAGGGCAAGAGATGATCGTACAGAAGAGTGCGTTTTTGGCTGCTCAGGCAGGTGTGGAGTTGTCGATACATTTCAGCAGGAAGCTGGGAGCCGGGCTCTTTGGCGGAGAGGGTTTTATCATGCAGCGACTTTCCGGCAACGGTATTGCTTTTGTGGAAATTGACGGGGAGCTCATCGAGTATGAGCTGCAGGCCGGACAGCAGATCGTGGTGGACACCGGTAATGTGGCTGGTTTTACCCCCGGTGTGCAGATGGATATCAGACAGGTGCCCGGTATGAAGAATATGCTTCTGGGTGGTGAAGGAATCTTCAATACAGTCCTTACCGGTCCGGGTAAAGTATGGTTGCAGACCATGCCGATTTCCAATGTAGCCATGTCCATCCGGCCCTATATTCCCACAGGTAACGGTTGAATAGCCCATAAAATGGTTGAATAGTCCATAGGATATCTGTGTGAATAGGTGTAGTTACTGCCTTCGCATTTGCCTAAGAAAGAGCAAAACTGCCGCGATCAGCGTCACAGCTCCATACCCAAGCACCCACCACAAATGCGGAAAGATCTCTTGGAAGTTACCATCAAGCACCGCACGCTCCAGTTCTACAGCATGGACAAAAGGAAGTGCATAAGCAATTCGTTTGAAAGCACCGCCCACCAGCTCCAGATCAAACCAGGTGCCGGACAGCCATGCGGAAAGGTTGGTCAGCAGTGCTCCGCAGATGCCACCCACCTGTTTGTCGGTGAGTATGCTTCCAAAGAGAAGTCCCAGTGCAATAAATAGGATGGATACCGGAATGATAAATAAAATGGCGTACAGGATACACACTGTTATTTCCAGACCAAGGAAGATGGCTACCACATAACAAATCACGCACTGCGCCACTGCAATGGGAAGGATGGGAAGGGTGTATCCCAGGATAAAGTCAATGGCAGCCAGTGGCGTGGTGTACAGTCGTTGAAGCAGAGAGCTTGTTCTGTCCTTTGCGATAATGGTGGCAGAAAAAAGGGTCATAAAGGAAAGACCGAACACGGTGATGCCGGGGGTAAGGTGCTGTATTTCAAAAAGGCTCACGGGCACGTTGGCTTGGATGGCGCTGAGAAGCAGGATCAACACAATGGGAAAACCAAGGCCGAAAGCCAGATTCAGAGGATCACGCAGAATCTCTTTGGTATTACGGTTGGCAAATGTGAGCATTCTCATAGGGTGGCCTCCTTTACAATGCGGATAAAGGCTTGTTCAAAGTTGTCCGTATCCGCTTTTTCTTTGATCTCGTCAGCTGTGGCACAGAGTAATAACCTACCGTCTTTCATAATGGCAATGCGGTCAGAAAGTGCTTCGGCTTCTTCCATATAGTGTGTGGTCAGAATAATCGTTACTTTCCCTTTCAGAGAGCGGATCACGTCCCACAGGTCGCTCCGGGCAATTACATCCAGTCCCAGAGTGGGTTCATCCAGAAAAAGAATCTGAGGTCCGCTGATCAGCGCCATGGCAATGCTGAGTCTGCGCTGCCACCCGCCGGAGAGGTTGCCGGCTTTCTTGGAAAGAATAGACTGCAGATTCAAAGTG
>JAZRJO010000065.1:0-2450 GCA_045645825.1 Acetatifactor sp.
TCCGCGTATTCGAAGAAGAAGCCAGAAAGCTGGAAGGTATCGACTTCCTTGGTCAGGGTACTATTTATCCCGATATTATTGAGAGCGGTACCAAGACTGCCAAGATGGTAAAATCCCACCACAATGTAGGCGGACTTCCTGAAGATCTGAAGTTTGAGTTGGTTGAGCCCTTAAAACAGCTGTTTAAGGATGAAGTGCGCGCCTGTGGCGTAGAGCTGGGTCTGCCTGCTGCCATGGTATACCGCCAGCCGTTCCCCGGTCCCGGACTTGGTGTACGTTGTCTGGGTGCCATTACCAGAGACCGTCTGGAAGCTGTAAGAGAATCTGATGCGATCTTGAGAGAAGAGTTTGAGAAGGCCGGTCTGGATAAGAAGGTGTGGCAGTATTTCACTGTAGTGCCTGATTTTAAATCCGTTGGTATGAAGAACCATGCAAGATGTTTTGAATATATGGTGATCATCCGTGCTATCAATACGATTGATGCCATGAGCGCAACCATAGAGCGTGTGGAATGGGATATTTTGCAGAAGATCACAGACAGGATACTGGCAGAAGTGGCCAATGTCAATAGAGTGTGTTTTGATATGTCACCTAAGCCGCCTGCAACTATTGAATTCGAATAAATGGCAATGCGCTGCCTTTCGATTCTCAAAAAGGCAGCGCCTATTTATATACAAAAATTGTACATAAGTGAAGAAAGATAAGAGGGTTTATAAATGCAAGAAAAGAACAGAAATTCTTTTTCAGGATCCATCGGCTTTGTGCTGGCGGCAGCCGGAAGTGCAGTGGGTTTGGGAAATATCTGGAGATTCCCATATCTGGCGGCGAAGGACGGCGGCGGATTATTTCTGGTAATGTACATTGTGCTGGCACTGACATTTGGTTTTGCACTGTTGACCACAGAGGTTGCAATTGGCAGAAAGACAAAGCAGAGTCCCTTGACTGCTTATAGCAAATTAAAGGATAAGTGGGGATTTTTGGGTGTGTTGGCTTGTCTGGTTCCAGTGATCATCATGCCCTATTATTGTGTGATCGGTGGTTGGGTGGTGAAGTATCTGATCGCTTATCTGACCGGAGAAGGCAGTGCAGCAGCTGCAGATGGATATTTTACTTCTTTTATCACTGCGCAGACAGAACCAATAGTGACCATGGTGATTTTCCTGGTAATTGTAGCAGTGATCGTGTTCAGAGGTGTGAATAAAGGAATTGAGTCTTCTTCCAAGGTCATTATGCCCATTCTGTTTTTGTTGGTGATCGGGATTGCAGTGTTCTCACTGACCATTAAGCATACAGATGCAAGTGGTGTGACCAGGACAGGTATGCAGGGTTTTGCAATCTTTGTCATTCCCAATCTGGAAGGGATCACATTAAAGGGATTCTTTAGTGTATTAATGGATGCCATGGGACAGTTATTCTTCAGTCTCAGTGTTGCCATGGGTATTATGATCGCGTATGGTTCTTATGTAAAAGATGATGCCAATCTTGCAAAATCTATTAATCAAATTGAAATCTTCGACACAGGAGTTGCATTTTTGGCTGGCGTTATGATTATTCCTGCGGTATTTGCATTTATGGGACCGGAAGGAATGGCTGCATCCGGCCCTAGTCTGATGTTTATATCCCTGCCGAAAGTATTCTCTGCCATGGGAGGAGTGGGCGTAGTGGTAGGTGTTGCCTTCTTTGCTATGGTGTTATTTGCGGCTATTACGAGTGCAGTGTCTATTATGGAGGCGATCGTATCCAGCTTTATGGACAAGTTCCACATGTCCAGATTGAAAGCGGCAGCGCTTGAAACGGCGATTGCTTTGGTATTTGGCCTGGTGGTATGCTTTGGTTATAATATCTGGTATTTTGAGTTTCCCCTGCCAAATGGTACTGTAGCTCAGATTTTGGATGTTATGGATTTTATCAGTAATAATATATTCATGCCGATTGTGGCCATTGCTACTTGCATCCTGATCGGGTGGGTGTTGAAGCCTAAGACCATTATCGATGAGGTGGAAAAGTCCGGGTGTAAATTTGGCAGAAGGAAGCTGTATGTTGCAATGATCAAGTATGCTGCGCCGTTACTTCTGTTTATATTGTTATTGAAATCTCTGGGACTTGTGAAATTTATTTAATATGATGTAGGAAAAAGCCAGTACAGATTTTTGGTCTGCGCTGGCTTTTTTTGATTATCAAAGCTTTAAGAAAGTGCCCAAGATACTTCTTCCTAAGGAAGCACCCAGATTGCCGCCCAGCTTCTTGCCGAAGCTGCCGCCAATGGATTTGCCAAGGTTATTGCCGATTTCCCGGCCAATGGTACCGGCAGCGGTGCTGGCCACACTTTTAACGCCGGAGGAAATGGCTTTTTTACGCTTCTCCGCTTCTTTTTCTGCCAAACGAGCCTGCCGCTCCCCCTCTTTCTCTGCCAGATGAGCCTGGGCCTTAGCTTCTTTTTCTGCCAGGGC
>JAZRJO010000066.1:0-1727 GCA_045645825.1 Acetatifactor sp.
CTGAAGCGCTTCAGAGGCCGATTAAAAACAAAAAAGGCGGTTAAAAACCGCCTTTGTGCTCCCCCAGGGAGCACCACTTTGACATTTTGCAACTCGTTTTGAAAAATTCCAAATTTCTAATTTATTGATTTACTGCATTTTTGACTTTTCGCTCGTATCATATAGTATCATAAAGTGTCAGTATTTAAGGAACAAAATAGGAACATTTTAGGAACATCTGAAAAATTTAATTATCTTTGCCTATGGAATTAAAAATCAAAAACTTATGGCAACTACATTTTTCATGAGGACCGCCAACAAAACAGGTTTTGCAACCCTATTTGCAAGGGTCCAGCGACCAGATCGCAAAATTGACATTAAACAAAGCAGCTGTATTCAGGTGGATATACAGCGTTGGAAATCGGCACAAAAGAGTTCCAAATCAATGTCTAATTTTCTACAAGAAAATCCTCAATTAAGCGAAATTATTCGCCGCCTTGACCTTGCCAGTTCCGAACCTGAGTTCGACACTGAGATTATGAAGAACATCATCAAGGAAATTGTTTATGCAGAGGAGATAAATGCAGAAAAAAGGAGACTTGAGGAAGAAGGACGCAAGAGTTTGATGCAATATTACAAGGGCTTTCTAGAAGATATAATTTCTGGAAAACGTGTAACAGAAAAAGGATTCAAATTTGCTCCTCTAACTGTAAAACACTTTAACCAAGGTTACAATAAACTGCTCCAGTACCAAGAGACACGAGGAATCAAAATTGATTGGCCTGACATTGATATGGAGTTCTATGCTGATTATACAGCCTTTTTACGGGAGATTGGATATAGTGTAAACACAATCGGCACTCGAATTAAGGAACTGAAGGCAATAATCAGACATGCGAATGAAGAAGGTATCGTGGTAAACGATATATATAAGAACAAGAAGTTCAGAATACTCAAAGAGGACACAGATGCAATATACCTTACAGAAGAAGAACTCAAAAGAATGAGATCAACCGATATCAGCGACCTTCCGCTTGGATATCAGATAGCATTAGACACATTTTGCATAGGAGTCTATACTGCACAACGAATATCAGATTACAACTCCTTATGCAGAGATCACATCAAGACTATTGGAGGGAAGACCTATGTTGAAATTATACAAAAAAAGACAAGAAGGAAGGTCATTATCCCAGCCAAAGCCGAACTCACCGATATATTGAAGAAGTACTTTGAGCTACCGAAAATCTCTGAGCAAAAACTCAACGAATATATCAAGGAGATAGCAAAGAGAGCTGGACTCACAGAATTGATAGAGATATCCTCCTCTAAAGGTGGAGACCGAACTACTCTAATGGTGCCGAAATACAAATTAGTCCATAGTCACACGGCACGACGCACGGGAGCGACATGGATGTATCTCGCTGATATGGACAAGTATGATATAATGAAAATCACAGGCCACTCCTCTACTCAGATGCTTGACAAGTACATTAAAGCAAGCGAATTGGAAGTAATCAAGAAAGTGTCAAAAGCAGAATATTTCAAATAGCCCTCAGCCACCGCAAGGTGGCTGATTTTTTCACCTTCCGAAAGATATCTTTAAGAAAAAAGCGTGGACCACCCTTATCCACCCTGAGGTCCTGAGAAAACCCGGTTAGCCGACAAGTTCAGCCCACGCTAATGCGTAGGCATTTACTGAACTTATCCGGAGGCTAACGATTTGAAATTTCTCAGGTTTCAGGTTG
>JAZRJO010000067.1:0-1708 GCA_045645825.1 Acetatifactor sp.
ATACATGGGTACTTGCTTTGATATCCGCTGTTTTTTCTGTTGCGTTTTTGTATTGTCTTGTGAAAAAGCGTTTTAGGAACAATTGGATCCGATTTGCATTTATTCTGTTAACTGCAGGTGCCATCGGAAATCTGTATGACAGATTGTTTATTCATTCTGTTACAGATTATTTGATGTTTTTGTTTATTGATTTTCTGCTCATTGGTATAGGAGCTGTGGGTCAGTGCCTGCTTCAGAAGTCCAATGTTCCCAAACCGATAACCGATCCTTTCCTCCAATATCTGCAATGTATATCCTTCCACCATCTTGCGCCTCTCCAAAAAAAGTATCCGGAATGCAGCCACTCCGGAATACTTTGGTATCATTATCTAGTTGATAGCATTATTGATCAACTCTACAGCTTCCTCTACTGTAGTGATATTCTCTGCCTCTTCAGCCGGAACTTCGATATCAAATTCTTCCTCGATTCCCATAATAATCTGAAAAACATCCAGAGAGTCAGCACCCAGATCATCCATAAAAGTGGTGTCCATTGTAATCTCTTCAGGATCTACGCTCAATACTTCTGCGATAACTTTTTTTAATTTCTCAAATACCATTACCATTTCCTTCTTTCTTAGCTTCTACGCAAATTTTTTCTTTAATTTGGTCATTTATCTTCTGTTCCTTAAACGCTATGCATTGCAGGATAGAATTCTTAATCTCTACAGCCTTACTGCTGCCATGGGTCTTGACTACCAGACCGTTTAATCCAAGGAGCGGTGCTCCGCCGTGCTCCTCTACCTGAAAACGCTTCAGTGTCTGTTTCAAGGCAGGCTTGATCAGTATGGCACCGATCTTACTTCGAAGGGAAGTCATAAGTCCGGCTTTTACTTCTTTCAGTAAAGTGGCGGCCACTCCTTCATACAGCTTAAGCGCAACATTACCGGCAAATGCTTCACACACGATCACGTCTGCATATCCGGAAGGTATATCTCTGGCTTCAACACTTCCGATGAAATTGATGTCATCACATTCTCGAAGCAATGGGAAGGTCTCTTTTACCAGGGCATTCCCTTTCTCTTCCTCTGCACCGATATTCAGGATGGCCACTCTGGGATTCTTTACACCCACTACATTCTCCATATAGATACTTCCCATCTTGGCAAACTGTACCAAATGAGAGGGGCGTGCATCCACGTTGGCTCCACAGTCGATCAGGAGGCTTACACCCTTTTCTGTGGGGAGAAGCGGAGCAAGAGGCGGTCTTTCTATGCCTTTGATCCTTCCGATGATCACCTGTCCCCCTACCAATACCGCGCCGGAGCTTCCTGCAGATACGAAGGCGTCACAGGTGCCTTCCTTGACCAGATTCATTGCTTTCACTATGGAAGAATCTTTTTTCTTGCGGATAGCCATAACAGGTGGCTCCGCAGTCTCGATAACTTCCTGTGCGTGTACGATCTCCAAGCGTTCTCCATCGAATGTATATTTCTGAAGTTCTTCTTTAATGATCTGTTCCCGGCCTACAAGGTATACTTTTACTTTTTTATCCTGGTTTACTGCTTCCACAGCACCCTTGACGATTTCTGCCGGGGCGTTATCTCCGCCCATGGCATCCACTGCCACGTTCACTAACTCAGCCATTTTATCCTCCATTTGCCGGCACATAGGCGCCAACAATCCTTCTTTTGCTAAACACTCTATTTTACTATACTAGACACTGTAT
>JAZRJO010000068.1:0-2762 GCA_045645825.1 Acetatifactor sp.
TTCTTGATCACCCACAAAAGCAGAATCATCACCACTGCGATCAAAATAGTCATAGCTCCATTCTGCACAAAACAAAAGGAAACTACAAACAAAGACACGATCCCATCCGACAGAAGCTGCAAAAGTGCCAAAATCAGCGCATACATATTGTTTACATCAGAAGTAATATTCCTCTGCACCACTGCCGTATCCGCATTCAGATAAAACTCATACCCTCTGCGCAAGTAATTACGCATCATCCTCTCCGAAGTCCGAAACTGATTGGTATACACAAAGGCAAAGGTCAGCTTCTGCTGAATAAATAAAAAAGCATTCTTCACCACAAAAACCATGATCATAGCCACCATGATCAAAATCATAAACCGCTCCTTGGATCCTCCCCCAAGCAGCCTATAAAAATAATTCAAAATCTCATTACTCTCTATGGCACTACTATCCATGATCGTACTCATCACCGGCACAATGATCCCCACACCGGCCGTCTGCAGCGCAGCCCCGATCACCATCAGCACGATCAACCCCGCCATAGTCCGCTTCTGCTTCTTATCCAATAACACACTTAACTTCTTCAGTATCTGCTGCATATATCTATAACCTAACCTTTTCTAAATCTGCTCATTCTGCCGATGGATCAACGGATCCTCATATTTATCCATAAAGTCTTCGCCAAGGCGTACCATCTCATCCGCAAACTGTATCGCCTTGATCTCTGTTAACACTGCTACCACCTTCTTAAACCGTAGACCCGGGAAGAAATTCAACATTTCCATAGGTACTGTGGCATCAAACTGAGGATACTCTGCAAACAGCGTCCTATAATCCAGATAGTCTCTGGGGTGGGGCTTTAAGAAAATAGTACCCTCCGGCTCATACATTTCAATGATATCCCGGAAAATCCGCTCTCTCACATCCATGGTACACAATGGATCCGTCAGAATCAGGATCTTATCACCCACATTGCTGCTTTCCGCAATCTGCTCCTTCAGTCGGTCCATATCCCGAATAAAAGCCTTCAAAATCAGCGCCTTATCATCTTCCGTCAAGCGGTCCACCAATTCCTGCCTGGACTGTTCAATATACTGAGGGCAGGGATATTTGATCACGGAAATATCATTCACCTCCATGTCAATGCAATACTTACCATAGCCATTCTGCACAAAGATCAGATTCAGTTTTCTGGACAAAAAAGCTTTTAAACCAAAGTTCCCACGGTTATCATATCTTGCCGCATCATAATTCTTCAGACAGTTCAGACCATCCTCCAAAGCATGATAATATATTTTATTCTGATTCAGGTAATATCCGATGGGATCGGAATCACAATACACATAGATATTCTTATATTCTTTGAAGTTCACCGGAATATAGGGCTCCTGCAGCTTGGCATACAACCTGGTAAACTTCATGCGGTATAACAGATTGCCGATGAGATTCCCGGTTCCCTTCTTCCATTTGGCAAGCTCCGGGAAGAAGTCGTCTCTCTTCTCATCAAACTCCACCACTTCCTCGAAAAGCCCCGTGCTCTCCACACGTTCCTTCAGCTTTTCAAAATTGTTGGAGAGTTTGCTGAGTACCAGAGTGGCACCGCCTTTCTGCCCTTTACTTCGAAGCTTCAGCTCCTTCAAAAAAGTCACATATACATGATAGTACGTATGACACACATAGATTCTATCCTTCATCAGATGTAACTCCCTCCGTTCATGATTCCTACAAAATAGATGCTTCCACAGATCAGATGCAGCCAAAATGCACCCCACTGCAGCGCAAGCACACCGCCCTTTTGTTTTTTCTGAAATGTATTCTCAAACAAAATAAGCGCACTCATGACAAAAGCAAAGAACATGCCGTACATATAGCCCCAGGCAAAGTTCATATGCCACATTCGCCAACCCTTCTCATACAGGCAGGCTGCCAACAGAAAATCTGCCGCCACCATGCCCCAGGTAAAACCATATCCTAAATCAGACTTTAATTGTGGCAGATTACACAAAAGTACCACAAGAGGAAAGGCCATACCCAGAAGCACTGACAACCACACACGATCTGCGCAGCTGTGCCAGGCCTCCAGCCATCCAAAACCAATTCCCAGTTCTGTCCCTGTGGCATCTGCGCCCGTAAAGACACCGCTGTACTGATACAATAAGTCCAAAAGTGTGGGAACCACTGCCAGTGCCATCCACAGATACCGCTTCCACTCAGCTATGCCCTGCCTAAGCAAAAGCACCAGCACCACAATTCCTGCTGCCACTCCAAAGCCTAACGTAAAGCTGGGCTTTGTCATGGTAGTCAACAATAAACTTATGCCAAATACCACATACTGCTTCCATACCTTACTATTATCCACCTTTGCGCGCAAACCGTCAAGCAATTCCAGAAAAGAGAAGAAACTAATGACCGCAAAACCTCTTGCCGCCAGATAAGTGGCATTGTGAAAGGGATTGGGAGAAAAGACCCCCTTATAGCGATATACCTCCTCCCCTCCTGCAAAAGGCCAAAACAACATGGACACGAACAGACATGCAAACAAAAGCACCGTAAACCAAATCTTTGTCTTGCTTTGTTCCTTGTCCGCATCTCCATATATGCGCCTCCGGTCTATATAACGATCTCCATACATCTTCAGTGCAAGGGGTGTCAAGGCATTCAATCCGGTCACGGCAAAGGCAACCGCCATCTGTGGCCGAAGTACCAAAGCAAACACCTGCGCCACCCAAAACATTAAAGGATAAGCATACGGATTGCCCGTATCCACACCTTGAATA
>JAZRJO010000069.1:0-1768 GCA_045645825.1 Acetatifactor sp.
GGCTGTGGGGGAAGAATCCGGTGAATATTCTGCCGGTTTTGTTTGGTACATGGCTGTATGCCAAAATGCACAGATTGCATATGAGTAGGTATATTTATACTGCCCTTTTTGGCACGTGTCTGGCACCTTTTGTGACTGAGATGGTGTATCTGTTGCCTTTCCATTGGGGGATAAACCTGGTGTTTGCGGTACTTTTGGGTGTGTTTGTGGGTTTTGTACTGCCGCCCTTGTCTATGCATACGGCATCCATGCATATGGGTTATAATTTGTTTAATGTGGGCTTCTCCGGGGGAATTCTTGCTTTTGTGGTAGTGTGTGTGCTGAAGTCCTTCGGTTTGGTAAGTGAGTCGGTTTTTATCTGGAAAGCCGGAAGGCCGGTGGTGCTTGTAATAGGAATGTATGTGTATTTCCTGTTGGCGATTCTGCTGGGGCTGATTAGCTGTAGAGGTGACCTGAAGGAGTATCGTAAGATTTTGCATCATCCCGGTCGTGCGGTGGCGGATTTCGCCATTATGAATGGTGACGGGGCAACGCTGATCAATATGGGAAGTATGGGACTGGCGGCACTTACCTATGTGCTTTTGGTAGAGGGTGATCTGTCGGGTCCGGTGTTGGGTTCCATTCTGACGGTAGTGGGATTCTCTGCATTTGGTGCTCATTTGAAGAATTATCTGCCGGTACTGTTGGGTGTATTTTTATCTACCTATCTGACACAATATACGCCTTCTACACCGGGGATATTGCTGGCGGCCATGTTTGCGGTGGGACTGTCTCCCATAGCCGGTCAGTTCGGCGTGGTGGCAGGAATTTTTGCAGGAATTCTGCATTCAGCCATTGTAATGTGTACATCTTCCATGTATGGCGGGCTGAATCTTTATAATAACGGGTTCAGTGCCGGTTGGGTGGCCATTATAATGATACCTGTGCTGGAGAGCTTTATGAGACATTTTGAGGATAGGAAGAAGAGAAAGAGGAAATAAAGATGACACATGAAGAAAAGAAAGTTGCAAAAATTGTAGAAGAGTTGACTGTATTTTTCTTTGCTATCGGAGCAGATGAAATGGAATCCGGTATCAAGCGGGACGGTAATCTGGTTACCATTACCTTTGAAGCCAATTATCTGCCGGAGTATGAGGGAAAGATTCATTCTCTGGAGAAGTATTTGAATGAGCCCAAGAATGAAGGGATTGAAGATATTTACTGGGAATTGGCAGGAAGCGGTGATCCGGGTGAGACCAGTCAGCTGCTTTTGATCGGTATGATGATTGATACAGCGGAAATATTTCATGGGGAAAAACGGGTAAAGGTTATTCTGACAAAAGAGCTGCTGGATTAAAGCAGCAGCCGCCAGATGCCAAGCACGATCAAGAGAAGTCAAAAGAAAAAGGAGATTTTTTGAGATACCATGGGAAGAAAGTGTATGGAGTGGATAAAAAAAGAAGCGGTACTTAGCATAGCTGTGATACTTGCGTTTGTGTCCTGTTTTGTGGTACGGCCTGACATGGAATACTTGGATTATATTGACTTTAGGACGTTGGGCATTCTTTTTTGCCTCATGGCTGTGATGGCCGGGTTTCAGAAGATCGGGGTCTTTGAGCAGATCGCCAAAGCGCTTTTGAAGAGGGTGAAAACGGTGCGGATGTTGGTGTTGATCCTGATTTTGCTCTGTTTCTTTTTCAGTATGGTGATCACCAATGATGTGGCACTGATCACGTTTGTACCTTTGACGTTTATTGTTCTTGGCATGACAGGAGAGGAAATAAAAAAG
>JAZRJO010000070.1:0-15076 GCA_045645825.1 Acetatifactor sp.
ATTTTTCAGTTGCTCAGTCATTATCTGATGCTGGTGACGGCAGTCTTTGTCTGCCATGGTGTGGCAAAGGATGTGTCGGTGATGCAGATGCAGCTTGAGATGCAACGACGTCTGAACATGCAGGAGGAGTATTATACTCAGTTGGCAGACCAGGTGGAGAGGGCCCGTAAGAGCCGGCATGATTTCAAGCATCACATTATGGCTATCAGGGAGTATATCAAGCAGGATGATAAAGAGGGAATGTCTTTATATGCAGACCAGTTGTTGGAGCGCAGTACAGAGGAAACTGTGATTCCTTATACCGGTAATTCGGCAGTGGATGGTGTCATATATCATTATGCGCTGTTGGCTAAGAAACATGGAATCAAGTTTTATTATCCTGCAGTGTGCAGGAACCCGGGGTTGCAGGACATGGATTTCTGCGTGTTGCTGGGCAATGCCCTGGATAACGCTGTGGAAGGTTGCCTGACAGATGCACAGGATAGATTCATCAAGGTGATCTTGGATGAAGATGAAGTGTCCGTGCGGCTGATGATATCCAATTCTTTTGATGGCAGCGTGCAGGAGAAGGACGGGGGAATCCTTTCGAGGAAACGAGACAATCGTCCGGGTGTGGGAATGGCGTCTATGAGAAGTATCTGTGAAAGATATGGTGCGGACATGGATTGCCGATATGATGAAAAGGTTTTTCAGCTGTTACTTATCTTTACGAAAAAAGAGGTGGTTTTGCGTCAGTTTTTCGTAAGAATAATCTTTTTGCAATATAATTATCATGTATTACCAGCGAAAGGAAAGCGAGCCAATGATGCGGATACTGTTGTTTGGAAATTATATTGAGTGTCAAAAAGCGATAGAGTACATAAATGAGCTTCCTGAGATTTCGCACAGGAAGAAAGAGCATCGAGTCATAGATGATTATGATGAATTTTACAAGGAAGTAGTGGACTATGCTCCACACCTGACCGTGGTTCTGGCAGACGGAGCCGGCGGCATGGAGGGGGTGTATCGTTCCAGACAAGCCAGGCCTGAGGTGCCGGTCTTCTGGTTTTCGGATGACTGGAACTTTGGGAATCAGTCACATAGGTTACAATGCACATACTTTTCGGGTAAACCCATGAGTGCGGATAAGTTCCAACGTGCTATCGGGTGCCTGCAGGCGGCGGGCGGTGCTTCATGGTTGGGAAATAATAACGAAAGGATGAGTGGGAGTAAATGAGTAAGATGATAGGATGGAAAAGGAGGTTTTATTATGCGAAATAATTTGTTTAAAAGAATTTTGACATATGTTTTGACGTCTGCTTTAATTGTGTCATTGATACAGGGAGGTTTGTTTGATCTGACGGCATCTGCTGCTTCAGGGTTGCCCTTTGATCGAGTTGCCGATCATGAGTCTATTGACTATTGGAAGGGTTATTTCTCTGATGGTGATTATGACAGCAGTGTATGGAGCAGTAAGTTCAGTACACAGAATGCCGGTGCGATATGGACGGATAAATCTGTATTTGTACCCAATGGGCAGTACATAACCATTGACGGTATCAATGTACCTGTTGCAGATACCGGGGATAATTTCCTTATTTCCATGTCTGTTATGGCTTCCAACAAGACTGTCAGAGGTTATGAGTACATTCCTACATCTACCATGCTTGTGCTTGATGTCAGTGCATCAATGGGTAATGGTTATAATGGTAACAGTTCGTGGGATGAGATGGTTGAGGCTGCGAACAAAGCGATTGATACGCTTTTAAACCTCAACAAAAATAACCATGTAGGTGTTGTTCTCTATTCGGGTAATACGCAAGAAGGCAGTTCCAATCTCAGCCACTCTACTCTTCTTCTGCCATTGGATAGATATACCACTACGGCGACCAATAATAATGGTACCCGGAATAATACAAGTGACGATTATCCGGAGTATCTGACAGCGTCTAACAGCAGTGTGAGTGTTAATTCTGCTGTAAGACCCAGCGGAGACTACGGCAGTAAAAGTGTTACAGGCGGTACATATATACAGGGTGGTCTTTACCGTGCGGTGGAAGAACTTGTATCTGCTGATGCACCTAAGAAAGTAACAGAAGGTGTACAGGCAGGTATGGCTTATACTCCTATTATTGTTCTTATGTCTGATGGTGCACCTACTGCTGCAAACCTGGACTATGATTTCAACGACAGCAATAATAACAATCATACAACAGATATTGGTAACGGTACATCCACTGATGAGCGTATCGGTTTCCTTACACAGCTCACAGCAGCTTATGCTAAAGCGCGTATTGATGGTTATTATGAAAAGGATATGCTTTTTTATACACTTGGTCTTGGTCTGGATGATCTGAACGCTACACAGCAATCTATTGCTGAAGCGGTTCTTGACCCCAGCCAAAACAGTGGTAATATGAATACTTATTGGAATCATTATTTGGCTCTTGATAACGATCCTTCTACGCAGGCAGGCAACACGATGTATCTGAATACCTATAATAATGGTACGGGCTACAATGCTGTTGTTAAAAATGATTATGTTACAAGGGATTACAAAAATTATGTTACACAATATTTTGAAGCAGCTGCAACACTAGGCACATCTCTGGAGCAGGCGCTTCTGAATGCTTTCCAACAGATTGTTGACGCCATTGTAATTCAGTCTGTTTATTATCCTACTGAGGTTGCAGGCGGCAACGCAGATCTTGGGGGGTATGTGACCTTCCGCGATGAGTTGGGAGAATACATAGATGTTGTTGATGTTAAAGGTTTCCTTTTCGAAGATGTAAATGGCAATCAGGTCCTTCACACTGGTTCCAAGCTCGCAGAGAATTTTGTGAGCGGTGGCGGCAATCTGGGTCAATCATCTAATCCCAAGCCTCTTGGCGAAGAATTTGTTCAGGCTGTGAAAGAGCGTATTGGTATCGCCGATACATCAACAGCACAAAATCTTATTCGTAACGCATATTACTACAAGCAGCTTTTTTATGAGAGCGACGACAATTTCAGCAATTATATTGGCTGGTACGGCGATATAGACGGTAAATTTGTAGACTTCTGGCATGAAGGACATACGGAAGCGGAAATAAATGCGGCTTTAGATAAGGGTGCCAAGTTTATTTATAAGTCTTATGGTTATCTGGGGGAAGTAAATGAGGACCATGGCATTAAGGCATCTGATATGATGTATACTGTTATCCGTGTCAGAAAGACCATCGCTGAAGGTGTTGAAGGTACCTCTGTGGGAGAAATCGTTGTAGAAGGTGCCATCCCGGCATCACTTGTTCCCACAATCACATACGAGGTTGAACTTCAGGGTACGACTTATGAGGCAGGAGTTCAAAGTGTTGAGATTACGGATACTTCTGCAAAATTCCCCGCCCGTTTACTTTATGAAGTAGCGCTTCGTTCGGATATTAATCCGATTAATATTTCAGAGAAGGTGAGTGATGCGCATAAGAACCAGAATGGCACATACACTTTCTACACGAATGATTGGAAACATGTTAATATTGAAGCGGGTGAGTTCGCAGATACCTCTGTGAATGCGTTTACACACTTTGAGCCTTCGCATGAAAACGAGCGCTATTATTATCTGACAGACTCAGTGGTATATAGTGATGCCAATGGTACGGTTTATACCGGAGATAATCTGCCTTCAGGAAATGGTTATTATCATAAAAATAGAGTTTTTTCTGTAGAAAATGGTAATGTAAGTTCTGAAGTTATCTATATTAAGACTTCTGCTCATGCTCTTGAATATGCAGAACGTGTTGGTAATCAGTGGATCATTCCTGCCGGGACAGGTAAGCATGCAATTGTTGGTTATGAAGTTCCTATGAAACAACATAACAATACTGAAACCAACAGATTTACCGCTTATCCTAAGATTAAAACTGATGCAGAGAATTCTTCAGGGCCCCATACAAGTCATTATTCAGTTGTTACCTTTGGTAATAATGGTAGACTTACTGTGACACCGGCAACGGGTATTAAATTGTCGAAGACGCTTGATGTGGCAAGTGATACAACGCAAACATTTGAGTTTAAAATTTCCGGTGCAGTTGCAGAAGAAGATTATATTGTCACACCGCTTAACGCTGATGGCAGTTTTGGTACAGGTCAAACTGTAACGGCGGATGTAAACGGCGTTATCACGGTTAATCTTGAGGCTGGCAAGACAGTTTATGTGACTGGGCTTGTTGCCGGTACATATACTGTGACTGAGTCTGCACATGATACCTATCGTGTACTGACCATTAATAATCAGGAAGCAGTATCAAATAGCATACAAGTGAATGTAGTAGAACAAAAAACAACTGCTGTTGATTTTGTGAATACTCTTAAAGGATTTGGAAGCTTGTATATTACTAAGGAAGTTGTAAGTGGTGTTCAGGGTCAGGTTCCTCCTGAGCATGCAACTGGTGCAACGTTTGATATTACAGTTGATGTTGGTGTAGAGCTTGCTCGCCAGACATTTGAGGCAGCTCATTCTGATGAAAATACCCCATTGACCCAAGTGACAGTAGGAGACGATGGCAAGATAAGTGGTCTTTCGTTTAAGCACGGTGAAACTATTGTTATCCGCAATCTGCCGGAGGGCACAAATGCTGTGGTAACAGAAGTGCTCACAGCCGTTCAGGCAAACAATTATGATGTTTCCTATTCCAGTCACAACAAAGCCGGTGATAGTATGGACGATAACGGTGCTGTTACAATTGTAAATGATGCAAATGCAACTGTTATTGTTAACAACGCTTACAAGCCAGTAGAGACAAGTGTAACCATCGGATTTGATGGTACAAAGTTCATGAAAACTGCTAATCTTCAGCAAGAAAAGAAGTTTAGTTTTACTCTTGAAAAATATGAAAACGGTAATTGGATTACGGTTAAAGACTGGGATGAGGCAGTAACTGTAAGTACAGGTGATAATGAATTTCCTATCAACTTCGATCAGTTCAAGTTAAATCTTAGCTATGATAAGCCTGGAACACATTTTTATCGTGTTTACGAGAAGAATCCAGGTGTTGCTGACGGAATAAATTATGACCCGGCCATCTATAGCTTTGTTGTGCCAGTTGTAGATAATAATGGGCAACTTGAAGCAAGTGTTGAGGGCAATTCTGTAAGCAGAGCTGGCAATGAATATATAGTGACTGCAAACTTTGAAAATGCTTACAATGTAGCGCCTGTAATTATTGATATTTTAAAGAAGGTTGTTGATCCTACTAAGGAAGATGTGCTTCTTGCAGGTTATGAGTTTGAACTCTATGCAGCAAATGCTAGCTGGGTTTATACTTCTCAGGATCTTATTGGTACAGATATATCTGACGCGAAAGGAGAAGCTCGTTTCTCTTGGTTTGTAGATAGTACTAAAGTGGGTGAATACCACTATATTCTTAAAGAGAAGGTTCCGGCAGGTTATACAGAGCCCGCACCAGGAGAATATGGTTGGGATTATGATACAGATGAAAGACGTATCATAATAGATGTAAGTAGCGGAAATGCTAGTGTAAGTGTAGACATAGAAAGTGCCCAGAAGGATCAGGGGTCTGGAAAATTTGTATTTGAAAATAAATACACCGCAGACTCTGTACCGATGCCTCTTAAGGTAACAAAAACTTTAATAGGACGAGATATGGAAGCCGGCGAATTCACCTTTGAATTAGTTGAAATCATGGGCAATAGTAGCGTGCGTCTTGCAGTGGGTACAAACGTTGCAGGTGTAAACGGCGAGCCGGCAAATATTGTGTTCTATAAAGTGGATGGAAACAACAATGAAACTGATCAAGAATTTAAGCTTGAGTATGACAAGGTTGGGACACATCATTACAAAATAAGTGAAGTTGCAGGTAATCTTGGCGGTGTTACCTATACCTCTCGTATCTTTGACTTGGTTGTAGAAGTTACAGATGATGGTGAAGGGGCTCTTCAAGCAAGATATTACTATGAAGACAGTACTAGCAATACTATCAATTTCACCAATACTTACTCTATAACAACTCCTGCAAGCGTTGAGTTTGAAGCGACAAAGAAGTTGACCGGTGATCGTCAGATGTTGTCCAGTGAGTTCCACTTCAATGTCTATGAAATGACTGACAATACATTCTCGACAAAGAAGTATCAAGATGCAGTGGCGACGGGCTCTAATATTGGAGCGATTCCAAACGCAGGTGGTGTTGCAGAATCTAGTTTCAAATTTACAAAAATTACATATGATGAACCTGGTGTGCATTACTATCAGATTTCTGAAGTAGATCAAGGCAATGATCTTGGTATTACTTACGATAAGACGTCATACAACGTAACAGTAACAGTTACAGATAAGCTTGACGGTACAATGGCAGTAGCTACAAGCGTTGATAACCAAGAGCTCGTGTTTACTAATAAGTATGAGCCCAGACCCATCAGCTACAACTTTATTGCAGACAAGGTTCTCACAGGCAGAACACTTGCAGATGGTGAGTTTGAATTTGCACTATACGAAGCAGATGTAGACGATGTGACGTCGGAATGGGCAGCCGGTACACAGGTTGGAAACAATGTTGTGAACGCAGCAAATGGCGACATTGTGTTCCCTGAAGTGACATTTGACACTAAGGGCACATATCACTACATTGTAAAGGAAGTTGGCGGCGATCTTGGTGGTATTACCTATGATGATACAGAGTATTATGTAACCTTCACGGTTACGGATGACTTCAGAGGAAACCTCTCTGTGGAAACATTCATCACAGATGATGAGGGTAATCTCTCTCAGATCATATTCAATAACGGTTACGCTACAGAAGATGCAAAAGTCGTTATCCAAGCTACAAAGATTCTGGAGAACAGAACATTGGCGGCTGACGAGTTTACATTTGAGCTTGTCACAGGAAATGGTGATGTTTATACAGCGCAGAATGACGCCGAAGGCACCGTGGTATTTGAAGAATTGAGCTTCAACGCAGAGGGTATTTACAAATTCACGCTGACAGAGAAGAAAGGCACCTTGAAAAATGTAACCTATTCTGAAGAAACTTACAATGTGACGGTTAAGGTGATGGATAATCTACTTGGATATTTGATCGCAGAAGTGACATATGCTGCAGTAGATGGTGAAGGCAATGAAAGTATTGTATCAGAGCCTACATTTACCAATAGCTACACACCGGATCCTTCCGCAGTGATCATTGATGCCACCAAGCAGCTGACAGGACGCAACCTTGTAGCAGGAGAATTCCGGTTTGTGATCAAGGATGAGACCGGCAAGGAACTGGCAACCGGTACCAATACAGCAGATGGTAAAATTAACTTTACAGAGTTCAAGCTACCGAAAGGCAATGATTATAAGCTGTATGTATCCGAAGTAGATACTGCTGCACAGCATGTAATCTACGATGGTGTAACTTATATGGTACTTGTGGATGTGACAAACGATGGAAGTGGTATTCTGAAGGCAACTGTAGAGTACCCTGAAGGCGGAATTGTATTTAAGAATGAGTATAAGGAGCCAATTGTTATCATACCGGATCCAGAACCTCAGCCTGATACACTCATGACTTCCTTCGCATTCCATGCCACCAAGGTATTGACAGGAAGAAGCATGGTAGCCGGTGAGTTCCGGTTCCAGGTAAAGGACAGCAACGGCGAAGTAGTTGCAACCGGAACGAATGCGGCAAACGGCAGCGTGCAGTTCTCACCTCTGGTAGTATTTACTCCCGGAAGATACGTATATACTGTATCTGAGGTGAATACCGGAGCGCTGAACATTACCTACGATACCACAGTATACACAGTAACTGTGGATGTAGAGCAAGTCGGTAATGAACTGGCAGCAACCATCAATTATCCGAAAGGCGGATTGACCTTCAGGAACTATGTTGGTAGCGTACCTGCAACCGGTGATACAACACCCATTGGGTTGCTGATCGCACTTGTCCTGATCAGTGGTGCAGGAGTGGCAGGACTCTTGATATTTAAGAGAAAGAAGAAGTAAAAGTAATAAGAAGTAATAAAAACTGGGATTTCTTGATTAGGAGAAATCCCAGTTTGTGTTTGCTTTTTTAGAAGTGATATTTCCATAAAAAACTTGCAGATTGTAGGGGAATGGTTTACAATGGAAAGAAAAAACATGTTATCAAAAAGTTCGGACGTTACAGAAGCTTATTGACAACATGATGGCAGCCTGACAAAGAGAGTAGAAGGAGACATGAAGTTAGATCATGAGTCGGTTTTATGGAATCAATGAAGATATCATCAGAGAATACGCCCGCCTGATCGTGCGCATGGGTATCAATGTACAGCCCGGACAGGAGGTAGTGATCAAGTGCCCGGTAGAGCATTATGAATTCGCCCGCCTGCTGATTTCAGAGTGCTACTCTGCCGGTGCTGCTGAGGTGATCATGCAGTGGAGTGACAACGTGGAGGCCAGACTGCTATATGAAAATGTGTCTGATCAGGTGCTTTCCACAGTGCCACAGTGGAAGGCGGAATCTTACAATTATTATGCCAAAAGAGGTGCAGGATTTATCTCCATCAGCGGCAATGACCCGGAGAGCTTTAAGGGAGTGGATCCTGGGAAAATGCAGCTTCGAAGTGTTGCCATGGACAAAGCAGTGGAGGATTATAATAAGCTGCTGATGGCCAGTGAGGTGCCCTGGACGGTGGCTGCAGTTCCTCAGAAGAGGTGGGCCAAGAAGGTATTTCCCGGCTTAAGTGAGGAAGAGGCCATGCAGAAGCTGTGGGAGAAAATTCTACAAGCCGTGCGAATCGGTGGACAGAACATGGAGCAAAGAGATGGGCGGGAAGCCGGGCAAGGAGATGTCCGGGGCGTCGGCTTCGGTCAGGACGCCGTACAGGCATGGCGCGCACATGACACATTCCTGAAAGAAAAGTGTCGCGAACTCAATCATCATGCGTTTACTAAGCTTCACTATAAGAACAGCCTTGGTACAGATTTCACCGTAGGTCTGGTAAAAAACCACATTTGGGAAGGCGGTACGGAGACTGCCGGTAACGGCGTGGTCTTCGAGGCCAATATACCTACGGAGGAGATTTTCACCATGCCTGATAAGAACGTGGCGGAAGGTATCCTGGTAGGTGCGCTGCCTCTAAGCTTTCGGGGTAGTCTGATCAAGAACTTTACCCTGACTTTTCATGAAGGTCAGGTGGTAGACTATACTGCAGAAGAAGGCCTGGAGTCCTTGAAAACGTTGATGGAAAGCGATGAAGGCTCCCGCAGGCTGGGTGAGGTGGCCCTGGTGCCCTACTCATCCCCCATCTCCCGCATGAAGACCCTTTTCTATAACACCTTGTTTGATGAGAATGCTTCCTGCCACTTTGCCCTGGGCGAGTGCTACCCTACTACCGTCAAGGACGGTGCCAAGATGAGTGAGGAAGAACTTTCTGCCATCGGCGGCAATTCTTCCATGAACCATGTGGATTTTATGGTGGGAACAGAAGACCTGACTATTACAGGGATCAAAGAAAATGGGGAAACAGTGGTGCTGTTTGACAAAGGGGACTGGTCGATCACGTGAAGGAAAAGAGCCTGATACAATTCAGGATAAGTTGTGGAAAAGCCACGGTATACCGGGTAAAAAAGTTATGTAGAGAGGTAATGGAAATGAAATGGGAAATTAGAGAACATTCAAATTTTGGCAAAAGCTTGTTTGCGGATAACGGAACAATAGAAGTGGGTATCCCTTTAGAATATGGCTTGAGAATCGGTCATTTTTCTTTTTGCGGAGGCGAGAACATATTTTTTGAGCAGCCCAAAGATATGGTAGAGCTGGCCACCGCGGATGGCTGGCGTGTGCGTGGTGGCCACCGTCTGTGGCTTGCCCCGGAAGGGAAGCACGATTATTATCCGGATAATGACCCCATCTCTTATGAGATCCTGGAAGATGGCATCCGGATTCATCAAAAGGAAGATCCCTGGCTTCATGTAAAAAAGAGTATCACCCTTACTTTTGGAAGTGATAATGGGGAGGATAAACATTGCCTTACAGTGTTACATAAGATTGTAAATACCGGAACAGAAAAGTTTCGGATGTCTGTGTGGCCCGTCACATCTGTTGCACCGGGCGGGGTAGAGCATATTCCTTTGAAACGGTATGATGGAGGAGCTTCACATAAGCACAGATTTTCTACCTGGTTTTATACCGATCTGGGCGATGCGCGCGCAAAGTATACCCAAGATGAGATCACACTCACCTATATGCCGGTGGAGGAAAAGTATAAGCTGGGCGTGGGTCATCCTCTGGGCCGGGCGTGGTATGAGAAGGATGGAGTTACTTTTGTGTTAAACTTTCCTGTGGAAGAGGACAAAGAATATCCGGATGGAAATGTATCCTATGAGACTTATCTGTCCAAATATATGGTGGAGATGGAAAGCCTCTCGCCTTTGACAGAGGTTCTTCCGGGGGAGAGTGTGGAGCATAAAGAAGTATGGGAGTTAAGGAAGTCATAATAGATTGGAAGAAATAAGCCCGTTAGTCAGTGGAAAAGTCCAAAACTAGCGGGCATTCTGCACTTACTCCCTTGGCATCACTTGCGCTTCTTCCCCTACCGGGCCATTGCCTGCATCTGATACTGTTTCGGTGCCATCCCCACGTATTTTGTAAACAATTTAGAAAAATTAGCATAGTCATGAAATCCACTGTCCATGCATACTTGGGGAAGTGTAACCCCGTCCTCCAGATATTTCCTGGCCAAATCCACTCTTTTATGTAAAATATACTGCTGAAGTGTCACACCCATAAACTTTCGAAACCTTCGACTCAAATACTGTCCATTTCGGTGAAAAGTTGCCGCCAATGCATTAACGGACAAGTCCTCTGTCAAGTTTTCGGAAATGTAGGCAATGATATCAGACACAAGCCGGGGCACGCAGATTTTTGGTTTCTGTAACAATTGATGATTACGCGGCAGCTTATTTAGGATTAATAGAATCTCTTTCAGTAAGCATTCTGAGAGAATATCGTCACCAAACTGCTCCCAATGCAGAGATCTCTCCAATTCACAGCTTTTTTCAAGTATCGTATCTATTTGCGGTTGGGGAAGAAGAAAGGATACAAATGCTCCGTTACCACGATCAGATAACACATCTGCAAGGTTAGTATGGGATGTATTCAGTGTCTTGAAGTACCTACTTTTAATGTGGATGTTAACCCTTTCGTAGTCAACAGGATTTAAATACTCCAGTCTGTGAAAGACATCCGGACGTATAAATAGAATGGATCCCTTTTCCATGTGGTAGCCATATTCTTCCAGGTAAAAATTGACTTCACCGTTGAGAAGCAGATAAATCTCATAATTATTGTGTTTGTGATAAAGTTTAGTAATACCTTCATACCCTGACTTATGGGTACAGGTAACGTCTTTTAAAGATTCCTGACAAATGTTTAGATCATTCATAGTTTCCCCTTTCGCCGGGCTACATTTATTGTGTAATGTAGCGAATAAAGTTGACTTTCTCTTATGGTATGATTTTAACAAATTTCTACGAAAAGTATAATTATTTGTCTGTATCTGTATCATATAGCAAAACGTATGGGGTTACAATGTTGTTTTAGACATCATAAAGTATTTCCTGAAATCGGGAACAAGATTCTCCAAACAATAAAAAAACAGCCAATACCTGCTGAAACCAAGAATAGGAAGGAGTATTCCGGGAAAAATAAATAACAGTTGGCCGTGTGCTGAACATTTGTATGGAAAGGAGACGCTTATGATTAAAGAATGGGTTCCGGAAGAGAAGCCAGATTCCCGGGAACTAAAGGAAAGGCTTGACATGGCCCATGAGAAGCTTAAGAGACAGCAGGTAAAAATCAAAGAGCATAGGCTGCCTGTTATCGTTTTGATCGAGGGCTGGGGAGCAGCCGGAAAAGAAAGTGCGATCAGCAGTATTATCCGCAGCGTAGATCCCAGATTTTTTAAAGTAGCTTCCATGTCTGTAGTTTCTGAGGAGGAGAGACGCAGACCTTTCCTATATCGTTATGTTACCCAAATTCCTGAGGCCGGTAAATTCACGTTTTTGGAGAATGGCTGGGCTGATGAGGTGTGTCGTCTGAGGGCACAGGAGAAGCTTAATAAGGAAGAATATGCCGGGCGTGTGGAAAGTATCAGGCGTTTTGAACGACAATTGACAGACAACGGTTATCTGGTGCTGAAATTCTTTTTTCACTTATCCCACAAGGAGCAGAAGAAGAGGCTGAAGGAGCTTTTGAATCACAAAGATACCGGATGTAGAGTGGAGGAGAAGGATCTGTGGCAGAATAAGCATTATGATAAGTATGTGGAGGTCTATGACAAGTATCTTAGGGAGACCAATGTGGCAGGAGCCCCATGGTATATTGTAGATGCGGAAGATAAGAAATGGACTCAGCTGCAAGTACTGGAAGTGTTGTGCAATGGTATAGAAATTGCACTGCAGAATAGAAATTCGGCAATGCCGCTTTTGCAAAATATTTTCCCGCTTATGAAAATGCCCAAGCTTTCAGAAATTCCTCTGGATAAGACCATAGAGGATCATGTGTATAAAGTGCAACTGAAGGACCTGCAACATGAGTTGAATACCCTGCATTATCGGTTATATCGTAAGAAAGTTCCTGTGATCATCGTGTATGAAGGCTGGGATGCTGCCGGAAAGGGCGGTAATATCAAGCGGATCACGGGTGCTTTGGATCCCAGAGGATTTGAAGTGCACCCTATTGCCTGCCCCGAACCTCACGAAAAGTCCAGGCATTATCTGTGGCGCTTTTGGGCGAAGTTACCCCAAATAGGTCATATCGCCATTTTTGACAGAAGCTGGTATGGGCGTGTGATGGTGGAACGGTTGGAGGGATTGTGCAGCACCAATGACTGGAAACGGGCTTATAATGAAATCAATGAATTTGAAAAAGAGCTTGCTGACTGGGGCGCGGTTATCATCAAATTCTGGGTACAGATTGACAAGGATACCCAGCTGGAACGCTTTACGGAGAGACAAAATACCCTGGAAAAGCAGTGGAAGATCACGGATGAGGACTGGCGTAACCGGGAAAAATGGGATGGTTATGAAGAGGCAGTAAATGAAATGCTGCAAAAGACGAATACCACTTACGCTCCTTGGCATGTGCTGGTGTCGGTGGATAAGAAATATGCCAGGATACAGGCACTTAAAATTATAATTGAGACACTTGAGGCGGCGCTTTCGTAAGCACCGCCTATCATAATTGCTTTTTTACTTTTGTTTTCCATGGCGCCATACTTTACTGGGTTGTGCTTTGAAGGCAGGGTATCGGAACAACAACGTTTTCAGAGCGTTCCAGTGAAAAGGAATCAGTGGCCAGAAATAGCTTTGTTGTCCAAAGGTAGGTGTGGTAATCGTGGAAAGGAACACAAGGGCCAGACCAATCAGAAATCCCCATGTTCCGCCGATGGCCGTAGTGATCACCAGAAACATTCGAAAAATGCGCAGTCCGTCTGCAAAATCAATGCTGGCCAGTGACATACTTGTCAACAGGGTAATGGCTGCATAGAACAGGATTTCCACAGATGCCCAGTGCAGATCCACTGCGATATCCCCAATGATCAACCCCCCCACAATGGCCAGTGATCCGGAAAACCGTCCGGAATTTAAGGAGGTGGAGTATTTGAACAAATCCAGTAAAAGCTCTACAGCGATCACATAGAAGATGATGGTGGGGCCCGGTGGAGATTGTGTGGAAAGCAATCCCAGTTTATCTGAAAGCTGTGGATAATACACCGTGATCAATAAAAACACAGGCATCAGCAACAGATTCACCGGAATACACAAAAACCGTACCGCCCGAAAATAAGTGCCAACAGTAGGGCTTTTATAGTAATCCTCAGGACTCTGGGTAAAATAAAAAATGCTACAGGGGATAAGCATTACTGCCGGTGAGTTGTCCACGATCACAGCAATATGTCCCTCTGTCAGATAACTGCAGGCGGTATCCGGCCGTTGGGTCATGTGAAAAGAGGGCAGGGGATGAAACCATCTCTTGGGAACCAGAAGCTCTTCCAGGCTTTTGGTGCCCAAGGTCAGGGAAGTGACTTGAAGCTTCTTTAACCGCTCCCTTAAAAGATCCAGTAGATTTTTATCCGCCAGCCCGTCAATATATGCCAAGGCTACATCTGTTTTACTGACGGAGCCTACTGACAGAATCTCGAAAGTCAGCCTGGGTGCACGGATGCGTCTGCGGATCAGATTGGCATTGAAAAGCATGGTTTCTACAAACCCATCCCGTGCGCCGCTGGTCACCTGCTCTGTATCCGGTTCCTCAATGCCTCTGGTAGGATAAGTACGCACATCCAGTAAGATCGCCCGGTCAAACCCATCGATAAACAGGACGGAAGGTCCGCTGAGCACATTACGGGTGATATCCTCCCAGTTATCTGTCAGGCTTGTCTGGGCATATCCCAGACGTGTATTCATATACCGCTGAATCTCATCCACCGTATAATCAAGCATGTATAATGGATTCTGCAGATCAGAAAAGATTTGCTGTAACACATCCGTCCGGCACATGCCGTTGATGCCAATCCAGTAACCTTTGGTCTCGCCCAGATATAAGTCCCGGGTGATGATATCAAAGCTCCGGGGGATAGGGAAAAGTTCTTTGGCGTAAGAGATGTTCTCTTCCAAGTGCGCGGAAAGATTGGTCATGGGGGTCTCCTTTAAGTAAGTAATTGCAATATACTATAGTTTGCACTAAGAAGAGATTTTTATTCATAATGTTACTGTACACAGTTCCCATTTTCTGTTACAATACACATATACATCACCCTAAGGAGGGACATTCATGATTGAGAAACTAAGAATCAGGGTGGAGGGCAAGGAGCTGAAGGTGTTCAGTATCTTTTCGGCAGTCCTGTTATATATGGCGGCGTTTGTGTCGGGAACACCTGTGCAGATCTGTCGTGGGATGGTGGCTATCGTGCTTTCCAGGGATGCGCTGATCACAGACTATTTTGAGTTGGGAGGCTATGGCGCAGGGTTTTTAAATGCGGCATTGATCCTGACTATAGCCATTTCGTTGGTGGCGGTACTTAAGATTCCGTTTACAGGATTTACCATGGCCGCTCTGTTTATCAATGCAGGATA
>JAZRJO010000071.1:0-2622 GCA_045645825.1 Acetatifactor sp.
CGTGGTGCATTCTTTTGCTGCACGCCGGAGCGCGGGCGTTCTATGGGGCGTGCAAGCCCTGTTTTCGCCGCATAATTGTTTACAAGCTTGCGCAGATTGTCAAAACCGATCAAATACTTGTCCGCTACGGCCTGCAGATAATTCTCCCGCTCCATTTCCTCTGAGAAAGCACATAGCTTCCTTGCAATCTCCCTGTAAAACAAGGTCTTGGACTCCGGGTCCTTCAGATCATACTCTCTTTCCAAAACCCGAATCTCAAAGAAAAAGCTGTTCTCCGCCTGATCTATCCTCTCCTGAAAGGCCTCCCTGCCCAGATGCTTCATGAATTCATCCGGGTCCTTAAAGGGCTGCATATTGATCACCTTGGCGGACAGTCCGGCCTCTCTCAAGATGCCGATACTCCTAAGCGCAGCCTTCACACCGGCACCGTCGCTGTCATACGCCAACAATACATTTTCCGTATATCTGTGTAACAGACTTGCCTGTTCGGAGGTAAAGGCGGTTCCCAGACTGGCCACTGCCTGGGTAAAGCCAGCCTGATGCATGGCGATCACATCCATATATCCTTCACAGATGATAATATTCCCACTCCTGGCCGTCCGCGCAAAATTCAATCCGTACAGATTCCTTCTTTTATCAAAAATCGGTGTCTCAGGGGAATTCAAATACTTAGGCTCTCCGTCTCCCATCACTCTGCCGCCGAAACCGATGACCCGGTGATTCACATCTTGTATGGGGAACATGACCCGATTCCAGAACTGGCTCACAAGTCCCCTGGTCTCCGAGAAGCCGGCAAGCCCGGCCTCCTTGATCAACTCATCCTCAAAGCCTTTCTGCCTCAGATACTGTACCAGATAGGTACCGTTTTTACCGGCATACCCCAGTCCAAATTTCTTCATGGTCTCTTCCGTCAACTGCCTCTTCTCAAGATACTGATGACCAATCTCCCCTTGTTTAGATCTTAGTTGATAATAAAAGAACTTCGCAGCCTCCTTATTAACTTCCAGAAGTCTTGCCCGCTTATTCTCCTTGCGCCGCATCTCTTCCGTATATTCCACCTCCGGCAGATTCACACCGGCCCGGCCCGCCAGCATCTTCACCGCCTCCGGAAAGGTATAATTCTCATATCCCATGACAAAAGTATACACATTCCCACTGACACCGCAGCCAAAACAGTGATACATCTGCTTATTCCCCGACACTGCAAAGGATGGAGACTTCTCATTGTGAAAAGGACATAATCCCCAATGATTGTTCCCTTTCTTGGTAAGTCTCACATATCCGGAGATCACATCCACTATATCGTTTTTCATTCTGACTTCTTCTATCAGTTCTTCCGGATAAAACATATCTCAACTCCTTAACATGGCCATGACTTGGGAATGTAAATCTCTTCGTATTTCGCGATTGCAAAGCGGTCACTCATGGCTCCCACATAATCACAGACGATCTTTTCTCTGGGTTCTCCTTCCGACAAGAGCTTTAAAAACTCATCCGGCAAGTCATCCAGATGCTTCAGATAATGATGATAAAGAGTCTCCATCAACACCTCAGCTTTGCCTTCCTCGCTCTTTGCCTCCGGGTTCTGATACACTCTGTCAAACATGAACTGGCGTAGCTTCTTCATGGCATCAGCCACGGTATCTGACATGAGAATATCATTTTTGTCCATACTGGTCACGATAATATCATGAATAAAACAGCTTAGTCTCTCATTTGGCGTACTGCCAAGCACCTCGCTGATCTCCCTGGGCACATCGCTCTCCTTCAGAATCCCACCGCGCACTGCATCATCCATATCATGATGTATATAAGCAATTTTATCTGAAAAGCGCACGATCTTCCCTTCCAAAGTATGAGGCTTTCCTATCGTTTGGTGATTCAGCATACCATCCCGCACCTCATACGTCAGATTTAAGCCCTCTCCATTCTTCTCCAGCTTATCAACTGTCCGCACACTTTGCTCACTATGTTCAAATCCATAAGGACAGACACGGTTTAACGCCCTCTCCCCTGCATGCCCAAAAGGCGTATGTCCCAGATCATGCCCCAGCGAAATGGCTTCCACCAACTCTTCATTCAGCTTCAGTGCCTTCGCAATGGTTCTGGCATTCTGTGACACCTCAAGGGTATGGGTTAATCTGGTGCGATAATGATCTCCCTCCGGTGTCAAAAACACCTGAGTCTTATCCTTCAGCCTGCGAAAGGCTTTACAATGAATGATCCTGTCTCTGTCCCGCTGAAAGACGGGGCGAATGTCATCCTGCCCTTCCGGCTTTAAGCGCCCCTTCGACTCCATACTAAAGCTTGCATAGGGACTTAATATTTCTTTTTCTCTTAATTCTAATTTTTCTCTAATTGTCATACTGACCTCCTTACGGCCGTGCCCGTGGGGCCTAAGAAACCAATCCAACTCTCTTATTATTAATATTCTGCAAAAATTACAGAATTCCTCTTTTTTCTTCATCGACAAATTAAGTAAGTTGAATGCAAAACTAACTTCTGGTTTGTAAACTCCCGTTTGCTTTTGCATGACTAACTTCTGGTTCCCTGTTTTTCTTCCACTTTCCGGCTTGTTTTCTGTATCATTTTATTTTATAATTATAAAAAATGAATGGATTT
>JAZRJO010000072.1:0-13289 GCA_045645825.1 Acetatifactor sp.
CAGGCCAGAGGTTTGCCATCCGGCTTCCTTCAGATTTGTCGTCACCGACAACACCCTTGCCATAGGCTAAGTTCTTCCCACCACCGGGCAAACCAAGAGACTTTCACTCTATGAGAACGTGCGCCCGCCGGGCGCACCAAATAAAGGAGCGCACCTGAATATCCCAAAACAGGCCGCTCCTTTTTATTCCTATGTATTTCTTTACTGATTATTCTTCTACAATCTCAGCTTCCGGTGCATTCTTCTTAACAGACTCCACACCATTTAAGCAGCTGGCAATCGCCTTGTAGCCTTCGCTGACTGCAATTACCTGTCCATTGGTAGCTGTCAAACGGAATCTAAAATCGCCGGCCTTGTCAGTGTATACCTCGAATTTGGGATTCTTCTCGGTGGCATAGCCTTCAACAGTCTGATTCTCTACAGCTGCTACAGGAGCATTCTTCTGTACGCTTGCGATACCATTCTTGCAGGCTGCATCAGAAGTATATACCTCAGAAGTAGCGATCACCTGGCCATTCGTAGCCTTCAGATCAAATTTCACGCCGGTGTTTGTCTTTTTAATTACAAATTTACCCATTATAGTACCTCCTTTTGTCCTCGGTGGAAAATTAATATAACTTAATTTTACTATACAATAATAATTATTTCAAGTAAAATATCAATACAATTATGTTTTTTCTATAAATTAAATCAAATCATTTCTCCGGCCTCTATTCTTGCTGCAAGATCTTCCAGATACATCCAGCGCTCTATTTTCTCCTCCAGCGCCTTCTCCGTTTCCTCTTTCTGCAAGGTCAACTCATTCAGCTTCACAAAATCTCTGGCCGCTTCCGGAATCTTCCGCTCTATCTCTTCCAGCACTTCTTCCAATTTTGCAATCACACCCTCGATAGTTTCATAATCCTTTTGCTCCTGGTAAGTAAAGCGTAATTTTTTCTTCTGTCCGTCTTTCCAACCGGTTCTGCTGACACCTGCACCTGCCAAGTGTGCGCCTGTCAACTCTTCCGGTGCCGCTTCCTCCTGTTTCCTGGCCGCATAATCGGTATAACCGCCCTCATACTGCACAAGCCTGCCACCCTCTTCAAAAGCAAAGATTCTGTGTACTGTTCGATCCAGAAAATAGCGGTCATGGGACACCACGATCACAATTCCCGCAAAGGTATCCAGGTAATCCTCCAATATCCGCAACGTGGCAATATCCAGATCATTGGTAGGCTCGTCCAGAATCAGCACATTAGGTGCCCCCATCAGTACTTTTAATAAATAAAGACGCCTCTTCTCTCCACCGGAAAGCTTGCCCAAAAGCCCATACTGATCTTCTCCCTCAAATAAAAACCGCTCCAACATCCTGGCCGCACTGACCTTGCCCTCCGGTGTGTCCACATACTCTGCCGCATCCCGGATATAATCGATCACTCTTTTCTGAGGATTCATCTGCTCTGCTCCAAGCTCCTGAGCATAGTAACCGATCTTTACCGTCTGCCCGATTTCTAACTGCCCACTGTCCATCTCCGCCTGCCCGACCAGAATCTTCATCAGCGTAGACTTTCCGCAACCGTTACGCCCGATAAATCCCACCCGGTCATCCTTCCGGAAAATATAAGTAAAATCCCGGATCAGCACAGTTTCCCCATAGCTTTTACAGATATGCTCCAGCTCCACCGTGGTCCGCCCCAGTCTGGTAGAAATAGAAGAAAGCTGCACCTGAGCGTCTTTCACCGGGCCCTGGGTGTTCTTTAATTCCTCATAACGCTGCAATCTGGCCTTCTGCTTGGTAGAGCGGGCCCTTGCACCTCTCTGCACCCATTTCAGTTCATTTCTAAGAATAGTCTCACGCTTACGCTGAGAAGCCTCTTCCATCTCCTCCCGCTGCAGCTTAAGCTCCAGATACCCGGAATAATTGGCCTCATAAGAATAAATATGTCCCTTGTCGATCTCTATGATACGGTCAGACACACTGTCCAGAAAATAGCGGTCATGGGTCACCATGATCACCGCTCCTTTCCTCTTTCGCAAAGTATCCTCCAGCCAGTCTGCCATGGTATTGTCCAAATGGTTGGTAGGCTCATCCAGAATCAAAATCTCAGCCGGAGATAACAACACCGACACCAATGCCAGACGCTTCTTCTGTCCGCCGGACAACTCACCACAGGGCTGTTCCCAGTTATCCACACCCAGTCTGGTCAACATGGCTTTGGCATCTGCTTCAATATAGCTTTCGTTCTCTGCTGTTTTGTTATCCTTAAGAACGGCCTCCAACACCGTGTCCTCCTTAAGAAAAACCGGGTTCTGGGGCAAAAAACGAATGACTGTATTGTTGGCCTTCACCACCCTTCCCTCATCCGGCTCCTCCAACCCTGCAATAATTTTCAAAAGTGTGGATTTACCGGTTCCATTGATACCGATGATTCCGACCTTTTCCCCTTCCTGAAGATAAAGATTCGCTTTGTCAAAAAGTTTCCGTTCTCCGTAGGCCTTCGTTATATTTTCAACTGTTAATATGTTCATAAGCTTTCCTCCACAGATATTATAAAAGGAATTTTAAATCTTATCAACTATTAATTCTTTTTTTATGAAACCTTTAACAAATGTACACTCATGTCCTGTTTTGCTTTTCTTTTTGCTGTTTTTCTGTTATGCTTATGGTAAACACTTAGCCACACACAATAGCACAGAAAGGCACTATTATGAAATTTAAAAATGCTCTTGAAAATATCAGTAAATCCCATGAACAAGATAAACTTAACACCCTCTATACACCTTGGGGCGAACACCTTGACACAGAGCATGTATGGGAGGAATATCCCAGGCCACAGATGCGCAGAGACCACTATCAGATGCTGAACGGTTACTGGGAATATCTCTTTACCAAAACTGACACGCCAATCATTCCCGGTTCGCCCTTCCTCCCTGAGGGTGAGATTCTGGTGCCCTTTTCCCCGGAAAGTCTGCTCTCCGGTGTGAACAGACAGCTGAAACCGGACGAATACTTATGGTACCAGCGTCTCATCACTTTGGAAAAGCCTAACCCACCACTTTCTCGCTGCCTGCTACATTTTGATGCAGTGGATCAGGAGGCGGATGTGTACATAAATGGTGTGCATGCAGCTTACCATATGGGCGGATATCTTCCCTTTAGCGTGGAACTGCCTATAACTTTCACAAAACAGACGGAAACGGAGTCTGACCCAGATACAGACTTGCCTAATTCAACCGGGGAAAACACCCCTTACACCAACCTGACATTCCTGATTCAGATACGTGTCCGCGACGTCAGCGATACCTCCTACCACGCCCGAGGCAAACAGACCTTAAAGCGCGGAGGTATGTTTTACACTGCTCAGAGCGGCATCTGGCAAAGCGTGTGGTATGAATGGGTGCCGGATCACTATGTCACCGCCATGCACCTTACTCCCAATTTTGACCTAAGAACCTGCGAATTACGACTTACAAGTGCACAACCTTTTACAACCATCACGCTGACAGACCATAAGGGTATATCTTATCCCATTCTGTCCTGCTGCCCGGAAAACATCTGCGCACCCACAGCCGCCCAAACAGCACCATATCACATTACCAAGCTAATATTCGGACTGCCCGAAACAACAGACTTCTGCCCCTGGACCCCTGACACCCCACACCTCTATCTACTACAGATTCAGGCGGATGAGGACCTTATCCACAGCTATTTTGCCATGCGAAGCTTCACCGTGGAAAAAGACGATCAGGGCATTGCCCGGTTCTGCTTGAACCACAAGCCCCTCTTCCTCCATGGGCTACTGGACCAGGGCTAGTGGCCTGACGGCCTGATGACAGCCCCCTGCGACGAAGCCTTTGTATATGACATCAAGCTTGCCAAACGCTTAGGCTTTAACATGCTCCGCAAACACATCAAGATCGAACCCCTGCGGTGGTACTATCACTGCGACCGCCTGGGCATGATCGTGTGGCAGGACATGGTAAACGGCGGCACCAAATACAACATGCCTTACGTGTGCTACCTTCCCACCTTGCTACCCTGGGCCGGCCGCCATCTGGCCGATCATCACTACCGCCTCTTAGCCCGCAAAGACAAAGAAGGCCGTGAAGAATGGCTGACAGAATGTACCGAAACCATCAGACACCTGTACAATGTGCCTTCCCTGGCAGTGTGGGTTCCCTTTAATGAGGCCTGGGGACAATTTGATGCTGCAAAAGTTTGTGAACTGGTAAAAAAAGAGGATCCTACCCGTCCTGTGGACGCCACCAGTGGGTGGTTTGACCAGGGATGCGGTGATTTTCGAAGTATCCACAACTACTTCCGCCGCCTGAAGGCAGCACCGGAAAGGGATCGAGCCTGCGTCATCTCTGAATATGGCGGATACGCCTGCCATATCGCCGATCATTCCAGCGTGAATCGTATTTATGGGTATCAGAAATATGATAACTGCGAAGAATTACAAGAGGCTTATGACGCTCTGATCACACAACAGCTGATGCCTTTGGAAAAGGCAGGGCTTAGCGGCGGGGTGTATACACAGCTTTCAGATATTGAGGAAGAAGTCAATGGAGTGGTGAGTTATGACAGGAGGGTGGTGAAGCTTAAGAAATGATAATAAGCATCCAGACATGAAAAGGAGGACCCGCAGGTCCTCCTAATTCTTACTTTTTAGTCTCAGACATCAACGCCTTCAAAAATCTCTTCGCCACCGGATTCTCCTGTCTAAGATCCACCTGGCAGATCACATAGCGCTTGCCCTGATACCACTTCTCTGCTGCTGCCAATGCCGGATTCCATTCTTCTTCCTCGTCCAGATTGCCGCTTAACAGTATGGGTGTAAAGCCTTCGGCCATAAAGGTATTCTCAATGATGGGGGTGATCATATCCTCTTTCGCATCGTACCAATTCTTAAAGTCTTCTGCTTCAAAATCCTGCACAGCTTCATGTCCCGTTTTTCGTGATACGAAATGTAATGGCAGCATGGAGCATTTCTTTACTTTGACCTGCTCCCCGGCAATCTCATATTCACCGGGCTGAAGCTTTTCTATCAGCACCACATCCTCATTGGGCTCTACTTCACAATCTGCAAATACTTCCAGGGTGACACTGTTATAATCTATCACTTTGCCGCCTAAGTCCGAAAGTATGGCTTTCAAAGTAAACTTCTCCCTATCCGCAACCCGGCAAATGGTAAATACTGCGTCATCTGCCCGGCTTACATCGCAAGCCTCTGCCTCGGCTTTGGTCTGTGCTGTCCGGATCAGGCTGCCACCGGCGTCATACAATTCATAATTCACCGTGTATTGTCCTGCATCAGGTGTATCATTGCAGATATATGCTTCGATTGCAATCTCTTCCCCTACATAGTAAGTATACCGGTCTGTGCGCAAGCTGATATGCATGGGTTCTAAAGCATTGCGGTATGCAAAATAAGCAGGCTTAGGCGTGCGTTTGCAGTCCATAATGGTCTTCATCCAACCGCTGGGCCAAGCATCGATGAACAGATGTATGGCCTGAGAAACCATACGGCTGTCCCGGCGGAATGCCTCTGTCATAATAGTAGTTGCATAAGCTTGGTGCCGTTGGCTCTTTTGTACCCACTCCTCTAAGGAATCCGGCGTATCGTAGAAGAAATAGTGGAAGTTACCGGTCTGGGCATTTACAATATTCTTGGGATTGAAAGGCTCCACCATCCACTCCTTAGGGTAATCGCTCTTCATCACCTCTGCAAAATCAAGACCTTCTGCTCCATATTCTCCACATCCATGATACCATCCCGGTTTTACAGGGATCCAGTAACCTTTATTTAATTTTCCGATATCAATTCCATGAGCATTGTACCACATAGGATAACAGTGATTATCCGGCATATCGGTAGAAGGCGGATCATAATCTCCATCCACATGCTTGATCACCCGATCCGGATTGTTGAATTTCACCACGATATCACAGGCGGCAAAGAACTGTTCCAGTTCTTCTCTGGTAAGGTGTCTGTGGGGCTGATTATAAGCGTTGGGGAAGGGCTCATTTATATAAGTCACCACTACATTACAGGGGTGATTGCGCACCATCCGCTCCATCTCCTCCGCCTGACGTACCCCTTCGCAGAACTTGTTACGGCGCATACACCCAAACAACGGCAGGTCTGTCTGGGTCATAAGTCCCAGCTTGTCGCAGTATTCGTAGACCTCGTCCTGTACCGGCCTCTGAGTCAGACGCAAATAATTCATATTGCATAACTTAGCCAGCAGGATATCATCGATCAGCTGATCCAAGTCACCATTCATTACATCCTGCTGTTCAAAGCCCATGGTATTGGCACCACGCAGACGAATCTTGTTACCATTCAGGTAAAACATGCCCTTGATCTCACTGTCCAGATCCTGGGTGAAGCTGCGGACACCAAACTGGGTCTTGGCTCTGTCACACACTTTACCGTCAAGAAGAACGGTCACCTGCATCTGGTACAGGTAAGGCTGCTCTAAAGACCAGATCTTAGGCTCCGGAATGGTAATGGGTATCTTATATACATTGATTCCATGCTTCAAAGGCATTGGCATTGGCTTAGCCAGGCTATCCAGCATCTCTGCCTGGGTCAGACTGTCACCAAGTCCTACTGTCTTGGAAGTGGATGGTATGTACACCATATTTTCAAATACTGTCTCTTGAAAGTTCTGTCCATAGACAGACAGGTTTATAGTAATATCTCTATGGGCATACTCTGCATTCTGAATCTCCACCCACACTTCTTTGCCCTGACGCACAAACAAGTCGGTAATGTGAATCTTGTTTCTCACTTCTATGGTCACATCGTTGTAGATCCCCATTCCCGGCGGGCAGTGATGCCACCCTACTGCAGGGTCATCGTATCCAAGACCGGTGGCAGCGTACAATTTATCTCCCTCTAAGAGAGGACCACCTTTATCATCTTTATTACCCATGTATTTATAGTCATTCTTCAGCACAATTTTCAGATGATTGGTTCCGGGTTTCACCTGCTCACTGATCTCAAACTCGAAAGGTGAGAAGAATCCTTCGTGGCTGCCCACACACTCTCCGTTGATGTACACGAATGCAATGTAATCTGCACCTTTCAACCGGACGTACATTGCCTGATCTGCTAAAAGAGGTTCTGCCTCAAAGTCTGTCTCGTAGGTCTGCACTGCATAGCCTAAAGGACCTCCATAATGAGGCAACGTAATATCCTCACTGCTATTTAGCACAAAATTCTTTAATTTTGTAATCTTCGTGCATCCTTCCAGCAAAGGGGCATGATTCTCCAGATAAGGCCGGTACTGCTTCCTCATCCCGGCAAGCGCTTCATACAGTTCCTCTTTTGTGGAGATTTTCTTCACTGTAGGAATCTCACTGCATCCAGCCGCATTCTGTTCTAATACACACTTTTGCACAGCATACTCTTTAGGCTTGGGCATTTCTAAAAACTCCATACGTCCACCGATTCCATCAGCGGCAATTTGGGCAAATTGGTCATTGGCCATACTCTTTACTCCTTCCATCTTTTAATTTCTCTTTTCATATTATCACAAATCCCCCCCTGCCGCCTTTGATAAATCACAAAAAATAGCACAAAATCACATTCTGCTTGACGTTTTTTTTAATCACTCCTATAATAAGGCTATACCGAACCGGAAAGGAATATCTATATGAAACGCGAAATGTACCATGCCCACCAGAAGTGCCTAAGAACAATTAACGGAATTAGCATCACCATCGGCACCAACAACGAAGAAATCACACCCAAGCACATCCACGATTTCGATGAGATTGTAATAGTTCTTGGCGGCAGCGGGTATCAGCATATTAACAGCGAAAGCTACTTTGTGTCCATGGGCGATGTGTTTATCGTAAAGGGGGAAGCGCTGCATTACTTCACAGACACACACAACCTCTCCCTCTTTAACATTGGCTTTCAACCCTGGGTCATAGACTATTTTTCACCCCTTTTGCAACAGCTACCCGGTTATCACACCCTTTTTGTTCTGGAGCCGGCATACCGCAGGCAGAATAAATTTTCACAGAAGCTTCATCTGGATGTGGGCCATATGCAGACCTTATCCGATATGTTAAATGACCTGTCAGAAGAATTCCTGACACCTAAGCCCGGCAGTGAATTTATTGTCACTTCACTTTTTATGCAAATTACGGGGTTTTTGTGCCGAAAACATTCTGATTTGACCACAGAAGGCACCTATGGCACAGGCGCCTGCGCCAAAATCATAGAATATATTGAAAAGAGCTACAGCGAAAGCATTACCTTAGAGCAGCTTTCCCAGATATCGGGTATGTCCAAAAACGGAATCATTGCCATGTTTAAACGTCTCTATGGAATGACGCCGGTGAAATATATCAATAACCTGCGACTGTATAAAGCCTGCGAACTATTAAAAAACACCGATATGCCCATTTCACAGCTGGCATATCAGTGTGGGTTTGCGGATTCTAACTATTTTACGAGAGTCTTCAGGGAACAGCGTGGGATAACGCCGAGAGAGTATCGCGGACGATAATGCACCAAGCTATTTTATTAAATTTTCTATTGTCTTTTCCCACATATAGTATTATAATAAAGAGGTACACACGATATCTAGCATTCGTAAGCAAGAGGGCTAATACCAATGAATATCTCTGATTTGTCCAGAAATGCATATCTGCTCTGCGGATCCCTTTCAAAAAAGGGCTATATGCGTTGGTTCCATTCTTTTAGTGCCACGCAGCCCAAGACGGGGGAACGCAGGGTATTTTTTATAGAGTATTTGATCATGAATCCATCATTGGGAGGCAGTAAACCGATTCTGGGACAATTGCCGGCCAACCGAAAGAAAGGCATGCGTCCTTCTTATCTGATGATGAAGGTTGGGGCCTTCTCAGGAGATGGCGGGACACCGGCCATACAACTACATCAGTTTTATCCTCTAACGGAACTGAAAGTAGCTTTAAACCCTTTTGTACTTCAGTTTGGAGAGAATTTTTTCAGTGAACAATATATCTTTGGCTGTGTGAATGTGTCTCATAAAGATGCCGGGCAGAAGGCTCACATGACAGATGAAGGATGTATGGAGTGGAATTTGAAGATCCGTAAGTCCATTTCCTGTCATACCGGGCGATTGGCAGATGTTTTTCGCAGTGCCGCCAATGCCTTGGAAACCTTCTGGCATGGGGAGGGAATCAAAGCTCAGTATCAGGGCACCATCACGTTGGATGGGATCACTTATGAAGTAACTCCCAAGGAAAGCTATGGTTATGCGGACAAGCATTGGGGAAGCAGTTTTCCGTCACCCTGGTTGCAACTGGCTTCCAGCCATCTGACCAGTGAGCGTACCGGCAGGGAGCTGAAGCACTCTGCCTTTGCCGTTGACGGATGTCACTCCAGATTTCTTTGGTTTCGGTTGAAGCAGAAACTGTTGTTGCAGCTTACCTATGAAGGAGAGGATTTTGAATTTAACTTTTCTCCTTTTAGTAAGCAGTGTAAGTGGAATGTGAAAAAGACTAATAAACGGCTGATCTGGCAGATTGTGGCGCAGAATAAGAATGCAGTGATTAAGGTGACACTGAGCAGCTTCCTTTGGGAAATGATGAGGTTTCATTATGAAGATCCTACAGGGCAACGACCTGATGAGGTCCTGGCCGGCGGTAATGGCTGTGGGAAGATCTTGTTGTATCGCAGAATAAGCGGTAACGGTGAGGGCACCATTTCAAGTATCCACACGAATCAAAGTCATAAAGAATTAATTGACACTTTGTATCTTAATAATGTGTTAGGTATCTATGGGAACGGGGATGGTAATTGATCCATCCCCGTCATTTGTGGTTACCAGACTTTATGTCCGCCGCTTCCTTTTATCCAGTAAGTCTGCTACTGTCACACCATCTACCACCTGATTAATGGCTTCTTGCAGCTCTCTCCAGACACTCAGGGTCTCACAAGTGTCGCAGCGCCTACATTCACCATAGTTTTCTTCCAAACAGGCTACAGGGGCAAGGCTGCCTTCTGTCAACCTAAGAATCATGCCCACGGTATATTCTTTTGGATCCTTTGCAAGACGATAGCCGCCCTGGGCTCCACGGACACTTTTGACAAAACCGGCTTTATTCAGGATCGCTATGATCTGTTCCAAATACTTCTCGGAGATGCCCTGTCTGGCGGCAATGTCCTTCACCTTAACACACCCACCTATATCATTCTGTGCCAGATCCAGCATGAGCCTGACCGCATATCTTCCTTTTGTTGATATTTTCATGCAACCATACTCCTTTGAATTAAATTGTCCTAGTCCTCGGTAAACATGGGCGTGGACAGATATCTGTCGCCGGAATCGGGGAGTAACACTACAATCGTCTTGCCTGCATTTTCAGGGCGCTTCGCTAATTTAACTGCCGCATGCAGGGCTGCTCCGGAGGTGATTCCTACCAGGATTCCTTCACTTCTGGCAATGTCTCTGCCGGCGCTGTAAGCTTCTTCGGTGGTAATTCGTATCACCTCATCATAAACCTGTGTATTTAGAATGGAAGGTACAAAATTGGCGCCGATTCCCTGTAACTTATGAGGCCCCGCCTGGCCGCCGGACAATAGCGGTGAGTCATCCGGTTCCACTGCAACTACCTGAATGCCCGGATTTCTGAATTTCAGATAAGTGCCAATTCCTGTAATAGTGCCACCAGTACCTACACCGGCCACAAAAATATCAATCTCTCCATCCGTATCTTCCCAAATCTCAGGACCGGTTGTGGCTGTATGAGCCGCGGGATTAGCCGGGTTATCAAATTGTCCCAGGATGACAGCACCCGGTATGGTGCGTTCCAGCTCTTCTGCTTTGTCTATGGCACCTTTCATACCAAGAGCCCCTTCTGTGAGTACCAATTCTGCACCGTAAGCTTTCAGAAGTGTCCTGCGCTCCATACTCATGGTATCAGGAAGTGTCAGGATCGTGCGGTATCCCTTGGCAGCTGCCACACTTGCCAGACCAATGCCGGTATTACCTGATGTGGGCTCGATGATCGTAGCGCCCGGTTTTAAAATGCCTTTTTTCTCTGCATCCTCTACCATAGCCAGGGCCACTCTGTCTTTTACACTGCCGGCCGGATTCAGATACTCCAGCTTCGCCAGAATCCGGGCCTGGGTGATACCATGGGCAGCCATGTAATTCTCTACCTTGAGTATTGGGGTGTGACCGATCAGTTGTGTTGCCTTTGTATAAATTCTGCTCATATTGTCAGGTTCCTTTCTCTTAAAAAATTTGCAATTGCTTTTATTTCATGATTTTTAATTCCTAGTATATTCATAGGATTTATATATAATATACTCTCTCCTCCGATGACTGTCAATAACATTAGTAAAATTTCTTGTTGCGATATAGGGGATTTTCTGCTAGGATAGATATGGTGCTGTCCCAAATGACATACAGTTGCCTTGCTTTATTGAAGGGCTTACACTAAAAGTAACAGGAGTTTACTATGAAACCTACAACCTATTCCGTACCCTGTATTTATCCTTGTCATAAATTGCTCTCGGACCCGCTGACTGTCCAAGTTCCGGGTTCTAAGAGCATTACCAATCGTGCACTGCTTTTGGCCACCTTGGCAGAAGGTGCATCCACTCTTCGTGGTGTGCTGTTTAGCGACGATTCCAGACATTTTCTAAAGTGCATCCAGGATCTGGGCTTTGAGACTACGGTGGACGAGACAGCTTGCATAATCACTGTAAATGGTCACGGCGGTGATGTTCCGAAATCAGAGGCTTGCCAATATGTGGGTAGTGCCGGTACAGCTGCCCGTTTTCTCACAGCTTACTTAGGAATCTGTCACGGCACTTATCACATGGATGCCTCAGAGCAGATGCGCAGACGTCCTATGAAGCCGCTTCTGGATTCTCTGAAGGAATTGGGCTGCGAAATACTTTATGAAGGCGCAGAGGGGTATTTTCCCTTCACCATCAAAGGCAGAGGCTTTGGCAAGAACAGGATTAGGATTAATATCAACCACAGCAGCCAGTTTCTCAGTGCTCTGCTGATTGCCGCGTGTCTATGTAAAGAGGATATGAGGATTCAGGTAGAAGGGACCCATGGTATGGCTTATATCAAGATGACAGAAGCCATGATGGCACAATTTGGCGTACAGACTGCTCATCCCTCGTCGGACTCTTTTCTTGTAACATGTGGTCAGCAATATCAGGCCAGGGACTATCAGATCGAACCGGATGTATCGGCTGCCTGCTACTTTTATGCCATGGCACCGCTTTTAAACATACCGATTATGGTAGAACATGTACACTTTGACTCTCTTCAGGGTGATGTGGAGTTTATCCGTATTTTGGAGCAAATGGGGTGCAGTGCTGCTGATACCCCACGGGGCATCCTGGTGACACCACCTGCTAACGGCCGCATCCGCGGGGTGGACGTGAATATGTCTGCCTGTTCCGATCAGGCCATCACTTTGGCGGCTATTGCACCATTTGCAGATACACCTACCACCATCCGCGGCATTGGACATATCCGCTACCAGGAGAGTAACCGCATGGGTGCTATTGTGACAGAGCTTAAGAAAATGGGTATTCTATGCCGGGAAACGGAACACAGCCTGACTATTTATCCCGGCAAGCCCAAAGCCACCACGGTGGATACCTACGATGATCATCGCATGGCTATGGGTTTTTCCCTCATAGGGCTTCGCGCACCGGGTATGGTGATCGACAATCCCGGATGTTGTCGCAAGACCTTCGAAGATTATTTTACGGTACTGGATCAGGTTATCAAGCAATTGTAGGTTTTTCAAACAATCACACAACAAAGGCTGCCCATCACAGCGTCTCTACCGTGATATGCAGCCTATTCTTTACTTTCCTGCCCCAATTGCCATAATCAGCGCACCGATCATGATGCAGAAATCCGACAGGTTAAATATGATACTACGCAGGCCCTTCCACTTTACTCCAAAGCTGAAATAATCTACCACATACTTTCGTTTCAGGCGATCGTAGGTGTTGCTGAATGCACCACCCAGTAATAGCGCCAAACCCATGCGAAGAATGTTGTTGCCTTTTTGTCCCAAGCTCAGAAAAAAGACGATCGCTACTGCCACTGTCATGGTCACAGAAATTGTTGCTACCAATTTACGCTTGGTGTGACCCAGATTCAATACAGCACCCCGATTATGATGCCTGCGAATGAGAATCCTGCCATTCCATACTTGCCTGGTCTCGTTCTCCGCAAGCATCTTCTCAATATAATCTTTGACCCACAGATCACCGGCAAATACAGCTGCCAAGTCGGAGGCCAAGCGGGTCTTAGGAAGA
>JAZRJO010000073.1:0-2583 GCA_045645825.1 Acetatifactor sp.
AGAGAACGACGTTAATGTTGTAAAATCCGCAAAGAACATCCCGACTGTAAATACCACTTTGGTAAACACCATCAACGTATATGACGTGATGAAGGCTAACACAGTAGTTCTGACCAAGGACGCTGTAGCAAAGATTGAGGAGGTGTACGCATAATGGCAGACATTAAATACTATGACGTAATCCTCAAACCGGTTATTACTGAAAAGAGTATGGCTGGCATGGGCGAAAAGAAATACACATTTTTAGTTCATACAGAAGCTAACAAGTCTCAGATCAAAGAAGCTGTTGAGAAGATGTTTGAAGGTGCAAAAGTTAAGAAAGTAAACACCATCAACATGGACGGCAAGAACAAGAGACGCGGTATGGTAGTTGGTAAGACTTCCAAGACCAAGAAAGCAATCGTTTGGCTGACAGAGGACAGCAAGGACATCGAGCTGTATCCCGGCCTGTAAGAAGCACAAAGAGCGCTTCAGATTAATGTATGCGGCCAAGCGCCGCGCAAAGAATCAATGAAGAAAAGGAGATAAGACAATGGGAATTAAGACATATAATCCCTATACACCTTCCAGAAGAAACATGACCGGTTCTGATTTCTCCGAGATTACCAAGAGCACTCCGGAGAAGAGCCTCTGCGTATCTCTGGCTAAGAATGCAGGTCGTAACAATCAGGGTAAAATCACTGTTAGACACCGTGGCGGCGGAAGCAGAAGAAAGTACAGAATCATCGATTTCAAGAGAAGAAAGGATGGCATTCCTGCTACTGTAATCGGTATCGAGTACGATCCTAACAGAACAGCTAACATCGCTCTGATCTGCTATGCAGACGGCGAGAAGGCTTATATCATCGCTCCCGAAGGACTGACCGACGGTATGAAGGTTATGAACGGTCCTGAGGCAGAAGTAAGAGTAGGTAACTGCTTACCTTTATCCGAGATCCCCGTTGGTACCCAGGTACACAACATTGAGTTATACGCCGGTAAGGGCGGACAGCTTGTTCGTTCCGCAGGTAACAGCGCACAGCTGATGGCTAAAGAAGGAAAGTACGCAACACTTCGTCTTCCTTCCGGCGAGATGAGAATGGTTCCTCTTGTATGCCGCGCAACTGTTGGTGTTGTAGGTAATGTTGATCACAGCCTTATCAATATCGGTAAAGCAGGACGCACACGTCACATGGGTATCCGCCCGACTGTTCGCGGTTCTGTAATGAACCCCAATGACCATCCTCACGGTGGTGGTGAAGGTAAGACCGGTATTGGACGTCCAGGTCCCAGCACACCTTGGGGCAAGCCTGCTCTGGGTCTGAAGACCAGAAAACAGAAGAAAGCTTCCAATAAGCTGATCGTAAGAAGACGCGACGGTAGAGCAATCAAATAATTGAGGAGGAAAGACAATGGCTAGATCACTTAAAAAAGGACCTTTCGCAGATGAAAGTTTGCTGAAAAAAGTTGATGCTTTAAATGCGGCAGGACAGAAGCAGGTTATCAAGACCTGGTCCCGTCGTTCCACAATATTCCCTTCCTTCGTTGGACACACAATTGCAGTTCATGACGGAAGAAAGCACGTGCCTGTATATGTAACTGAAGATATGGTTGGCCACAAGCTCGGTGAGTTCGTTGCTACCAGAACCTACAGAGGACATGGCAAGGACGAGAAGAAGTCCAAAGTAAGATAAGGAGGTTTTAATCATGGCAAAAGGACATAGATCCCAAATTAAGAGAGAAAGAAATGCGCAGAAAGATACAAGACCTTCAGCAAAGTTATCTTACGCTAGAGTGTCTGTTCAGAAAGCATGTTTCGTTTTGGATGCCATTAGAGGCAAGGATGTGCAGTCTGCACTGGCTATCCTGGAATACAATCCCAGATACGCTTCCAGCGTGATCAAGAAGTTATTACTGTCTGCGATTGCAAACGCTGAGAACAATAACGGTATGAACACTGAGAACCTTTACATTGCAGAATGTTATGCAAACAAAGGTCCTACAATGAAGAGAGTAAGACCCAGAGCGCAGGGCAGAGCTTACAGAATTGAGAAGCTTATGAGCCACATTACCGTTGTTCTGGATGAGAAGAAGTAAGGAGGAAAGAAAATGGGACAGAAAGTTAATCCTCACGGCCTTAGAGTCGGCGTTATTAAAGATTGGGATTCCAAATGGTACGCTGATGCTGAGTTCTCCGATTACCTGGTAGAAGACTACAACATCAGAAAGTTCCTGAAAAAGAAATTATACAGTGCCGGTGTTTCCAAGATTGAGATCGAGAGAGCATCCGACAGAGTAAAAGTTGTTATTTATACCGCAAAGCCCGGTGTTGTGATCGGTAAGGGCGGTGCTGAAATCGAAGTAACTAAGAAGGAGCTTTCAAAGCTCACAGACAAGAAGGTTCTTGTTGACATTAAGGAAATCAAGAAGCCTGATAAGGATGCACAGCTTGTTGCAGAGAATATCGCTCAGCAGCTCGAGAACCGTGTATCATTTAGAAGAGCTATGAAGTCTTGCATGAGCAGAACAATGAAGACAGATGCACTTGGTATCAAGGCATGCTGCTCTGGCCGTCTTGGCGGTGCTGATATCGCTCGTTCAGAG